>DASUXB010000028.1:0-5086 GCA_036378195.1 Nitrososphaera sp. | reverse complement strand
AGTCTCGGCAAGCGCCGGGATTCCGGTGCGCTCGCCAAAGCCGTCTATCGTGGTGTGTATCTGGTCCGCCCCTGCCTCGCAGCCAGCAAGCGCGTTTGCCAGGGCAAGCCCAACGTCGTTGTGGCAGTGCACGTCAAGCGACGTCCTGGACCTGTCAAGGACGATGTCAGAGTACATAGACCTCGGCATCCCCGAGTCAAAGCCGATTGTAGGCGACAGCGCGTACAAGCACAAGGCTGGCACGCACCTTGCAGCGATACTACGCAACCCGGCGGCGTACGAGATACTGGAGCCAAAGGCGGTAGGCAACAGGCGCAAGATAGTCTTTGGCGAGCTTGCAGGCAAGAACGGAGCGGCGTACCTGCTGTCGCTCCTTGGCCTTGAAACGAGCAAGCACGAGGCAGAGCAGCTGGCAAAGGGCCTGAAGGAACTTCGCATGGGCGACATCCTCGAACTTTACCTGGACGACAGGCTGGAGAGAAAGATACTTAATGACGCGCCGATGAAAGTAGGGCAGAAGGAGTAGGAAGCAGAAGAGATGGTCAACTGTCCAGAATGCGACGCAGAGGTCAAGATTCCCGCCGACTCGATAGAGGGCGAAATAGTCACGTGCCCCGATTGCGGTGCCGGCTACGAGCTGGTAAAGGCAGCTTCAGGGGGCTTTGACATAAAACCAGCTCAGGTTGTCGGCGAGGACTGGGGTCAGTGAGCTCGGGTAGCGGAAATCCCCTTACCATACTGTACGACACTATCCGCTGGGAGGAAAAGTCCCTAATAGAAGCGGCCAAGAAAAAGGGCGTCGAGACTGAAAACATCGACGTCAAGAACCTCACAATCCGCCTCGACGACGGCAAGAAATACTCCGGCAGAGTGGTTCTCCAGCGGTCAGTGTCTTATTTCAAGAGCCTGCACGCGACAGCCGTGCTTGAGGGCCTTGGCGCAAGCGTGATAAACCCGCTCAGGGTCGCAAGCATCACGGGCAACAAGATGTTTGCCCACATGGAGTTCCAAAAGGCAGGCGTCAACACGCCAAAAGCAATTGCAGCATTTTCAGAAGAATCCGCAGCAGCGGCGCTTGAAGAGTTTGGCTACCCCGCGGTGATAAAGCCGACGGTCGGCAGCTGGGGCAGGATGATAGGGCTTTTGCGCGACAGGGACGCGGCGCGTGCGGTCATAGAAGACAGGGAGCACATGTTTCCGCTGTACCACATCTATTACTTTGAAGAGTTTGTGAAACGCCCTCCGCGCGACATCCGCGCGATCGTAGTCGGCGATCATGTAGTTGCGGCAATCTACCGCTACTCGGGCGACGGTGAGTGGAAGACCAACATGGCCCTTGGCGGGCGTGCAGAGGTCTGCCCGGTCACAAAGGAGCTGGAGGACATTTGCATGAAGGCGACACGCGCAGTTGGCGGCCAAATAGTCGGAGTCGACCTGATGGAAAGCGACAAGGACGGCCTCATGGTCCACGAGGTTAACAACACGACAGAGTTCAAGAACACGGTGCGCGTGACGGGCGTGGACATACCGGGCCAAATGGTTGATTACGCCCTTGCATTGAACAAAAGGTAGAGAGCAAGCAGAATTGGTGTCGCCAAGCTACGCTGTCGAGCTTTTGCAAAAGGCGCTAGAACTATACACGCCTTCAAGGTCCGAGGCCGCGCTTGCCAACATGATAAAGGACAAGTGCACGAACGAGCTCGGCTTTGAGCAGGTGAACATCGACAGCGTCGGAAACGTCATCGCGTCAAAGGGAGCCGGCGAGCCCCGCATACTCTTGTGCGGCCACATGGACACCGTCCCAGGACAGGTGCCGGTGCGCATCGAGGACGGCTACCTCTACGGCAGGGGGGCGTCTGACGCAAAAGCTCCCTTGATAGCTATGCTCCTTGCCGCATCGCAGTTTCCAAAGCAGAGCGGCACCGTGATTTTTGCTGGCGTTGTCGACGAGGAAGGAAACGCGACAGGAGTAAAAAACTTGGTAAAGAGCAAGATAGGGCTCGACTACGCCATGTTTGGCGAGCCTTCGGGCATCGATAACATCACGATTGCATACAAGGGCAGGCTTGCCATACGCTTAACGTGCGATGTCGGAGACAGCGCGCACGCAAGCGCGCCTTGGCTTGCGCGAAACTCGATTGAAGAGATGCACGATTTCTGGCGCGCAATCAAGGCAGAGATTGAAAGGGTTGGGACTGCCGACACCAAGGCCAATTCCATCAGCTGTACGCTGACAGAGATAAGCGGAGGGTCGAGCCACAACGTGACCCCGCAAAAATGCAAGATAACGATAGACATGCGCATACCCACGGTGACGACCTGCCAGAACGTGCTTGACACCGTGGACAATGTCATTACAAAAGTCGCAAAAGAAAAAGGGGTAAAAACCACCTACAGGATAGAGGACAGGACGGACCCGTTCGAGGCTGACCATTCTTCGGCGCTTGTCCGGGCACTGTCGCTTGGCATTCTAGATGTCCGCAAAAAAAGGCCAGTGCTCCTGCGTAAGACAGGGACGGGCGACATGAACGTGCTCGGCAACACCTTCAAGATACCCGTTGTTACGTACGGGCCCGGCGACCCGCACGCTTCGCACACGGCAGACGAGCGCGTCAACGTCGAGGAGTACGTCAACAGCATAGAGGTGTTCAGTAGGGCGCTCTTTCACATGTCACGCATACACCACATCCGCAAGCAGAACGGCGGTAGCAGTGGCGACAAAAAAAGCAAGTAACAAATCATATAGGCGCCGCCACGTTCTACCTCTCATAATATGCTCTGGTTGGTAGGCGCAGGCATCAGCGGCCACATGGGGCTCAGCCTTGAGGCGGTACAGGTGTTGAAAAAGTGCGACGTTGTTCTCATTGAAAGGTTCACAAGCGCCCTTGCGGACAGCGATCTTGACGGGATAAACACAACAATCGGCAAGAGCGCAAAACCCGTGCAGCGCTGGTTCGTAGAGGACGGCAGAGAGATACTTGAAGTCGCAAAGGAAAAGCAGGTGGCGCTTGTCACCTACGGCGACCCGCTTCTTGCCACTACCCACACCGAGCTTCGCGCGAGGGCGGCAAAGGCGTCGATAAAAACAGGCGTCCTGCACGCCGCGTCCGGCATAACGTCAATCATGGGCGAATGCGGCCTGCACATGTACAAGTTCGGCAGGACGGTCACGATGATGTCAGAGCCAAAGTCGGCGATGAGCGTGTACAACACGGTGTTTGACAACCTGCTCTCGGGAAGCCACACGCTCATCTTGACTGAATACAGCCAAGACGAAAAGACGGGCGCGCCGTTCTTTCTTGATCCTGCTACCGTGCTAAAGATGCTCCTTGACGCCGAACGCGACCTGCGCCACCGCGTATTTTCAGAAGAGACGTTCGTAGTCGTCGCATCAAGGCTTGGCTCTGACGACTCGCGCATAGTGTCAGGGAAAATAAAGTCGCTTGCCGGCGTCGGCTTTGGCACTGGCCCGCACTCTGTCATCGTGCCGGCGAGCCTGCATTTCACGGAGGAGGAGGCCCTTGAAGCGCTGACCGTGTGCCTTGACAGCCCGGCGGACAATTCGGCGCAGGTAAAGCGCATTTCTGCGCAGATGATAGAGCGCTATGCGCCAAAGGCAAGGGAGGCGGTCCGGCACATGCGAGACATCCTGCGGAAGGAGGGCGAAAGCAAGGGTATGCACGAAGTGCTGGACAACGCCGAATACTATATCGACGACGCCGAGCGTTTCTTGCGGCAGGGCAAGCACGAGCTTGCGGTCCTGAGCATCGGCTATGCTGAAGGGCTTGTGGACGCGTTGAGGTTCCAAAAGGGAATCAACCCATGGAACCCCTGAAGTGTAGTTATATATGTGGCAAAAATGCTGCAAAGAAACGTGTCGATAGAAGCCCTGAACCTTCTCCGCGAAGGCAAGGTACAAGAGTTCAACGCGTGGAGGATGAAGAACCTGACTACGAAACTGGACCTCACCGGCGAAGATTTTACGGGCAAGAACATCGCCGGCGCGTACCTCAACGGCGTGGTGGCGACAAACGCCAACTTTGCCAGGGCGAACCTTTCAGGCGCAAACTTTGTACAGTCCGAGATGAGCGGCGCAAACTTTGAAGGTGCAGACTGCAAGGAGACGATTTTCATGTACGCAGATATGAAGGGTGCCAAGCTTTCCGGCGCCGACGCCACGAAAGCCAATTTTATGTGGGCCAACCTGTCCGGCGCAGACATGGGCGCAGTCAGGATGTCGCAGACGGTGTTTGTAGAGGCAAACATGCAGAACGCCAACGTGGCCGGCTCTGACAGGATGGGTGCGTATCTGAAATACGCCAAGCTGGACGGAACCCCCTGGAACGAGAAGCACTAATTAGGACAAACGTTTATTAATTAAATCCAAGCCAGTTTTTGGCATATGGCGCAGAATCCTCCACTACCGCCAGGAGGTAAGGTGTCAAGGCGTGACTTTTTAAAGCTCATGGCCGCTGCAGGCACCGTCATGACGTTTACGCCGTTTGTGGATTGGGGCAAGTTCCTTCCAAACCCCCAAGGAAACGTGGGCGAAAAGCAGCCCGTAGAGCTTCCAGACGGCAGTCAGGCAACGGTTAAAGATTTTCCGATTAACCATTCTGAGGCTATCATATACCCCAAGAGCAAGGACGCAGTCCTCAACAAAGAGGCTTTCCGCACCTGGCAGTTCATCAGGCTGCCTCCAGAGCTTGGCGGCGACAAGACCGACGCTTCTGCTTTCCGCGCTTACAGCATGGTGTGCCTCCATCTCTGGTGCCTCTGGAAATACTTTCCAGACACAGGCCGCAAGAGGGGAGAGTGCCCCTGTCACGGTAGCATGTACGACCCATTCACGGGCAAGGCATTTGCAGGACCGGCTTCACTCCAGGGCCCGCCCTCAAACGTGCTCCCAAGGCTAGACCTAGAGGTTGACAAGGACGGCAAGATATGGATACTGCCTCCGACATGGAGTCCGAATAAAAACGGGATTGTTGGTTATGGGCGCTTCCTTAACGTATGAGAACAGTCTGACGAGATTCTTCCGGTGGATGTACGCCGGGGTAGAGCGAACCATATTCATGGGAATGAA
>DASUXB010000027.1:0-4358 GCA_036378195.1 Nitrososphaera sp. | reverse complement strand
AGCTTTACAATGACTTCAGCCACAGGGTTTGCCTTATCGGCGGCTCCTAGATCCTTCTCGCAAAAAGTCTGGAAGTCTTGTAGGAAATAAGATACTGTGCTGGCACTGTTCTTATTCTTCGTGGCTATGATGTCTAGGTATCGCTGGATGGCACTGTCTACCATGACATTCCCATAGCAGGACCTACTATAAGAAGTTTATACTATGGTAGGTTGCATACCATCTATTAAATCATACTCTGACAGGCGCACAAGCTCGTTAAGTTTTGCGATGCGCTCGCCTCCAAGCACGCCTGTCTTTATCATCTTTGAGCCAGTAGCCACGGCGATGTGGGCGATGTGCGAGTCGACTGACTCGCCGGACCTGTGCGACGTGATTATGCCGATGCCGTTTTTAGTGCATTCCTTGGCGAACTGGAGCGCGTCGTACAGGCTCCCTGCCTGATTCACCTTCAGTATCGCGCCAGAGCACGCGCCGAACTTGATTGCCTTTCTTACCATTTCCGCGTTTGTCACCAGCATGTCATCGCCTGTCACCAGAGTCCTTGGGTTCCTTTTAGTCAGGACTGCCATGCTCTCAAAATCCGCCTCGTGCACAGGATCTTCTGCGTACGCGAGCTTGAAGTCCTTCATCAGCCTGCTTGCAAACTCGATCTGCTCGCCGGTGTCGCGCTTTATGCCCTGCCTCGCATAGTCGTAGACACTGTTTTTCTCGTCCCAGAACGACGAGCTGGCAAAGTCGATGCCAAGGGCCATGTCCTTGCCGAGGCGGTAGCCGCAGCTTTCAATGGTTTTCTCGGCGATTTCAAGCGCCTGGTCGTTGTTGACGCTTGGCGCCCACGCGCCCTCATCGCCCCTGCCGTACGTAAACTTGCTGTCTATTGACTCGATGACCTTGCGCATCTCAGAGTGGAACCGGAAATTCATCTCAAGTGCCTCCATGATGCCCTTTGCGCCGACAGGGCAGCAAAGTACTTCCTGTATGTCCGGAGTGCCTGGACCGGCGTGAGCGCCTCCGCCAAGCACGTTTCCAAGCGGGAATGGAAAGCGGTACGGCTTTTTCGGATTCAAGAGCTTGAAAAGCGGCACGCCCTTTGCCCTTGCGGCAGAGTCGACTGCTGCTATCGAAAGCGCGTACGCGACGGAACCTCCAATCTTGGAATAGTTGTCCGTATCGTCTATTTTCCGCAGTGCGTCAAAAACCGCTTTTGTGTCAGAGGCGTCAAGGCCGATGAATTTTTTCTTGCTTGCGTTGAACGCTGCAAGGGCCTTTTCCGGCTTGTTGTCCGGAAAGCTCTGGGCCTCCAGCTTGCCGACGCTTGCGCCGGACGGCGCGCAGGCGCGGCCTGAAAATTTCTTGTCTGTCACGACGTCGACTTCGATGGTCTTGCTTCCGCGGCTGTTGAAAACTATTCTAGCGTCAAGTGCGGTGATGATGGAGGAGGGCATTTTATGAAAAACTGCCGCAAGTCGTTATTTATTTATTCTATTCAATTTCCGTCTGTACTTCGGACATCCTGCGCCTGAGTGCCTCGTAGTAGGGGATAATCTGGTATATCGTCTCGACGGTCGAGATGAACATGCGCCTGCAGCAGTAGCGCTTGACCCCCAGCGAGTCCATCACCTTGGCAGGGTCCTCTCCTGCCTTGACCCTGTTTGAATACTCGCCGTACTTGTCAGCAATGAGACCGCCGCATGTGAAGCAGCGAACTGGAACAAGCATGTGCTTTTGTTGTTTGAATCGAGTCTTATAAAAACCATTGTGGAAGGAGAGCGTTATAGCGGCTTTTCTGCTCTTTTTTTGCAAGGCTCGAACAAAGTTTCTGTACGTCATCATGGCTATCGCGGCAATGAAAATATTCAAATTAGCGAGTGAAAGCGTGTAGGTTGGAGCGGGAGTCGCCCAGCTTGGCCAAAGGCGTAAGACTGAGGCTCTTATCCCGAAGGGGTTCGTGGGTTCAAATCCCATCTCCCGCACCATTATTATTATTTTCAAGCGGCAGTACTGTTCTTCTTCTGGGACCAGAGAAAAACGTGCAAAAATCCGTCGCTATTCGAATTTCTTGAGAACCTGGTAATGTGGCGACGTCTTGTGGTGGTCTATGCACTTGTTGCAGTACGACCTGTCGCCGTATTTCTTGTGACAGGGACACGTGCACGTACTTGGCTCGGACGACAACTCTACTACCATCCCGATTCCGCACAAGTTATTTAAACCTAAACAATCGGCTGTGACAAATTATTGGTATCACTAATTCCGCCACATATCCATCCACTTTGATCATTCAAGATGCCGATTTTCATAGTAGTATATTCTGGGCAATGTCTTATCGTTAGTCGAAGTGGCTCTACTACTTGGTGTCGTTGTTATTGAAAATCAAAAGTGGTTTGTAGGATTGCATGGAGGCTCGCCTACTTTGTATCAGACGCCATTCTTATTGGATGGAACTCCTCTCCTCCATCACTAACCCTTTATTGATGTCTCGTCAAAAGCTGCGTTTGCTTGGTCTATTATCGTGTCGAGATTGCCTCTCGCTTCCCAATGCATGAAGGTGGTCTTTGGCGTCTCGTTTATCATATGGTTGTGTATGCCTGTCACCGTCCAGCCATTGTCCTTGACTACTGCCAAGACACCATTCATCTCGAGCTCAAGAAGCGCAAAGTCTCCCATCACGTACACTTGCTGGGAAGTAGCAGGTTGCTCTCCACCGCCGGTTGTAGCATTGCTTGGAGCCGCAGTAAACTCTAGCACGCTATTCATCAAAGTAAACTGCGTGAGGTTCATGCCATCTGAGCCAGTAATCTGTGGACTCTGCCGGACTACTACAACATCACATACAGGACCATTGGGTACCGGTAATCCTCCAAGTCTGCTAGCTATATCACTGCAGTTTAGAGGGTTTTCGGTTGTCATCTGTGCAGATGCTGATGGTCGTTGGCCCCAGAAAGGAACGGTGGCACTGAAACCAAAAAGAATTGTGCCTGCAATAGCCACTGCCGCAACTGTTAGTAACAAATTCCGTATTGCCATGTTAGATTATATCATCTATATTTTATTAATGACTTTCTTGTGTTTTTTCTGCTATCAGATGACAAAATATCGGATTATCATACATTGTACTTAATCCCTTTAGAGAAAATATATTCTGCATCAGGAAGCAGACGCAGTATAGATTCGCCTTGAGGCTCAAAGGAGGTTCGCTCAATCTAAACCCGTTTAGATTACTTTTGCGTAATCTTGTCTGCATGACAGATCCAGTCAAAGACGCAAAAAAGGCGGCACAAGACGCTGAAGCCAAGATCAAGACGGATATAGACCATGCCAAAGGCAAGCCAAGTTCAGAGACTCTGAACAAGGCAAAAGTGAAAGTCAAGGACGCTCTAAAGTAAAAAATCCGTCTTGCCTTTTTTATTTATTTACTTGTTTTGCTTCTCGCCCTTGAGCACCTCGTTCCGGCCTCGCACGTCTTGGTAGACTAGGGGTTCAACTGAATTACTTCTTGCTTAAACCTAAACACACTCTTTTATTGTGGTTCTGCGTGTAAACCCTGCCAATGGATTCCAGGCTCAAGCAGCTTGAAAAGAAGCAAAAGCTGTACTCGCTTTTGAAAACGCAGCACGAAGCAGAGGTCAAGGAGCTCATGCACTACATGTCCGTGCTGACGACTGTGGAGAACAACCTTGTGAGAAGCTACCTGCACTCCCTCCTGTCAGACGGCCTGCGCCACATTGAATACATATCGCGCATCATGGCCGACATCGAGGGCGCCACGGGAAGCGCGTCCCTGACGAAAAAGGGGATTCAGGAATCCATAGCCGACGAGCGCGAGTCGCATGACGCTCTTTTGAAATGCGCAGAAATGGCCGACGACCCAGAGACCGCGGCGCTCTTGAAGAGCATAAGCGTCGACGAAGAGCACCACATGAGGATCTTGGAGCACCTGTCAGAGCTTGTCGAGTCGGCTTCAACTGCTAAATGACTCTAGCACTTCTTTGCTGTGGCCTGCCGGCTTGACCTTGCCAAATACCTTGACCACCTTGCCGGACTTGTCTACAAGAAACGTCGACCTGATGACGCCCATAAACTCGCGGCCCATGAACGTCTTTTTCCCGTACACGCCGTAGCTCTTTGCCACTTCTTTTTCTGGATCTGACACGAGCGGGTATGGTATGCCCATCTTTTCGCGGAACTTGTCGTGCGAGTCCTCCGTGTCGGGGCTGATGCCTATTATCTCGACGCCAGCGTCCTGGAATTTCTTGTAATCGCGGGTAAACTCGGCTGCCTCTGTCGTGCAGCCTGGCGTAAAGTCTCTGGGGTAAAAGTAAACGACCGTGTTCTTTTTCCCTTTCAGGTCCGAC
>DASUXB010000026.1:0-3141 GCA_036378195.1 Nitrososphaera sp. | reverse complement strand
CTTTAACTGCAGGGCAATTATAATCAACGAAAGGTTCTGGTTCAGGATTCGCGCAGAGCTTCTTGACCTCTCAAGGGATTCTGGCCCCCTCATAATGTACCAGCTCGGCCTTAGCTACGGATGGGAAGTTGGCAATCAGAGCAAGTCCCTTACCAAGGACGCCGCGGCTGCAGTCAAGTTGCTGGAATATTACGGTTTGATGGCAGGCTGGGGACGCTTTGAAGCGCCCGACCTTGAAAAGAGCGTAAGAGAACAAGAGCTACTGCCGCCTAAAAATGTCATCGTAAAGGTGTTCAACAATTTCTTTGCACGCGCTGCCAAAAGCGAGACCGGCAACCCAAGTTGCTTCTTTTTTTTCAGGCATAATCGCAGGCGTAATGGACGGATTGTTTGGTGGCCATCATAATTGCTTGGAGAGCCAGTGCATCGGCTCCGGCTCTGAACACTGTGAGTTTGTTGTTGCACAAGTGACATCCTAAAAAAAGGAAGAGCCAATCTGCTAATAATAATAATAACAGTCAGGCAGCAGTGTTGCCGTATCTTCCGTAATATACTAGCTCGTTCAGAGGCACGCGACTCTTTTTGCCTGCCAGTTTCTTGGCGGGATATCCAAAGCCGATGACGACTGTGGCGTTCAGCTCTTTCGGAATCCCAAAATCCTTGCGCAGTTTTTCGTCCTTTACTCCTGTGAAAATCCCTGACGCTACGCCGTGATTCCATGCCGCAAGCTGCATGTTCTGGAGCACCCTTCCTGCGTCTATCATGTGGAACTTGTAATCGGGGTTCGTCAGGACGATGACTGCGAAATTTGCTCCTGCAACCCACTGCCCACTCGTGCTGTCCTCTGCAAGCGTCGCGAGGCGGTCCTTGCCTTCTACCATGAGGAACCGCCAGTGCTGGGTGTTAAGGCCGGTCCCAGTCAGCCGCGCGGCTTCAAGGACGCTCTGCTTTATTTCCGAAGCAACGTCTTGCGGGCTGTATTGCCGTACGTCAAGTTTTGTTGCGATGCCGTCAAAAATATCCATGTCTTAATCATAACTGGTGCGGCTCCAAATTTCATAAAGCTTTTGTGTCCTGCCAGGAACGCTTGAGAGTATTTAAATTACCGCCGGCATTACAGGCAGGCAATGGCGCGAGCTAGCAGCAACCACAAATTCTTGGTGCAGGTCATAATAGAAAACAAGCCCTACATCAACGACCCGGAAGGCGAGACCATCCACCGCGACCTTGTGGTAAAGGGCGGCTATTCGGACGTCAAGGGCGTCAGGGCCGCCAAAATGCTAAAGATGATGGTAAGCGCCGGCTCGGAAAAAGAGGCCGAAAAGACCGTGCAAAAGCTCTGCGAGGAGCTGCGCATATTCAATCCCATAGTCAGCAACTGCACCATAAAGGCGCAAAAGGCAGACTAGCTAGTGCTTTTCGTCGTGGCCCATCGTCGCTATCACGTCGTCGATGCTTTCAGTATCGCGTAGCGCGCCTTCAAGCAACAGCGTCGTGCGCAGGTGCTTGGCGAGGTCTGTGACCGTGATTATTCCGACGACCTTGTTCCCTTCCATTATTGGTAGCCTGCGAATCTTGTGATTTACCATGCGCTGCACCGCGACTTCGATTGCGGTATCTGGTCCCGCCGTCGTCAGGATTTTCGACATGATGTCGCCGACTTTGACCTGCGATATGACAAGCTCTTTAGCGCAGATCTTTTTTATGAAATCTCGCTCGCTTACGATGCCGATCGGGTTTCCGTCCTTGTTGACAATAAAAACCGAGCTGATGCCCCGCTCGGTCATCAGTTTTGCCGCTTCAAGGGCGCTCCTGTCGGCGTCGATAGTGACTATCTCCTTTGTCATGATGTCGCGGACTACGCCGGCTACCACGAGAGCTACATTGGAAGGCTGAAAATTTAATCCTTGCCGTGGCGTGACATATAGAGTCTCTGTCCCGGGACTCCCCTCAAGATATTAATACGAGCAGCGACGAGTCTTTTTTAAAGAATACAAGAATGAAGATCGGCATCGCCGTTTTCCCTGGAAGCAACTGCGACCGCGACGTCCACCACGTCCTGAACAAGGTTGTCGGGATTCAGGCCGACTTTATCTGGCACACAAAGGACCGCATCTCCGGCTATGACGCCATGATAATCCCCGGCGGCTTTGCATTTGGCGACAGGCTGCGCGCCGGAATCATCGCCGCGCACAGCCCGATAGTCCGGGAAGTAAAGAGGATGGCCAAGGACGGCACGCCTGTGCTTGGCATCTGCAACGGCTTTCAGATACTCGTAGAATCGGGACTTTTGCCGGGCGCGCTCATGATGAACGACTCGCTACGCTTTGTCTGCCGTTGGACAAAAGTCCGGGTAGAGAATAACAGGACGCCTTTTACAGGCCAGTTTGCCAGAAAACAGGCGTTTGACATACCTGTCGCGCACGGCGAGGGGCGCTATGTTGCCGATGCTGCTATTTTGAAAGAATTAAAGAAAAAGAATCAGATAGTATTGCAGTATTCAAACGACGACCCGAATGGCTCTACCGACCTGATAGCGGCTATATGCAACGAGCAGGGAAACGTTATGGGAATGATGCCCCACCCCGAGAGGGCAAGCGAGAGCCTGCTTTCCGCCACGGGCGCAAACGACGCAATCACGGTTTTCAGGTCGCTTGCCGGCTACCTTCAAAAAGAAAAAGAGCAAAGGGCGGTTGCATAGAGTGGGCGTACTTACAGAGCAAGAACTGGCCTACCTTGAGGGCAAATTAAAGAGAAAGGCAAACGAGGTCGAGCAGGACATCGTCGGTGCCGAGTGGTCGGAGCACTGCTCGTACAAGTCGTCAAAGAAATTTCTGCGCCTCCTGCCCACAAAGGGCAGGCGCGTCCTGGTCGGCCCGGGCTATGACGCCGGCGTCCTTGACGTCGGCGACGGCTATGTGCTCACCGTTCACATTGAAAGCCACAACCACCCATCGGCAGTAGAGCCCTTTGGGGGCGCCGCCACGGGCGTCGGAGGCGTCATCAGGGACATCATGTCGATGGGCACGCGCCCGATAGCGGTGCTTGACGCGCTGCGTTTTGCGCCCATAGACGGCAAGGGCAGGTCCGTCCCAAAGTCAAAGTGGCTGTTCAAGAACGTGGTCAAGGGCATAGCGGACT
>DASUXB010000025.1:0-11559 GCA_036378195.1 Nitrososphaera sp. | reverse complement strand
AAGTTCAAGGAGATGAAGCTTGGGACCGAGGAATGGAAGTACCGGGACCGCGTGACGGACAAGGTCTACAGAGTCTATACGCTGATGGAAAACAAGTAGTAAAGTGATAAAAGGAAAAGGAAAGAAAGAGAAAAAAGATCTAACGGTACGATTTCTGCTTTCTGCGCCTTGCGCCGGGGCCGCCGAATTTCTTTGATTCAGACTGCCTGTGGTCGCCTGCGAGGAAATGCCTGTCGTACTCTGTCAGTTTCTTGCGGATCTCTTCTCTGATGCTCTTTGGGAACGGGTGCTCTTTCGGGTCCTTGTCGCCCTTGACGTCGCCGGTAAGCGCTCGGGAAATGGCGACTGCGCTCGCAAACGCCTGGCCCATAAAGCCGCCGCCTGCAACCTGCACGTTGATGTCAACCTTGTTGCGCTGCTCGCCAACTAGCGTGAGCGGGGTGAGCAAGAGCTCCTTTGCAACCTCTGGCTGCACGAGTTCCGCCGGTATGTTGTTTATCCTGACTCTGCCAGAGCCCTTGGCGATTGTCGCCACGGCCTTGCTGGCCTTTCTCTGGCCCGGATAAAGATCTAGCTTGCTTGTCATTACGATGGCACTCCCTTCCATCCTATCTGCTTGGCGACGTCGCCAACAGAGATGTAGTAGGCTTCAGGCTTGGTAATCTTGGAATCCTCAAACGACTGCATCTTGGCAGCCTTCATTTCTTCTGGGACCCCGATATATACCCTGAGACGCTGGTGAGCTTCAATGCCCGTAGTCTTTTGCTTTGGTACCATGCCCCTCACCATCTTTGTGAGCATTGTATCCGGCCTCCTCGGGTGGAACGGACCGTGAATCGGGTTGGTGACTGAATTAATCTCAAGGTGTTCCTTGTATTGTTCAATGACTTTGTAGCGGTTGCCCGAGAGCATCGCCTTTTCCGCGTTAACGATTGCGACCTTGTTTCCCTGCAGGAGCAGTTTTGAGACGTGCGAGCACATCCTGCCTGCGATGCAGTTCGTCGCGTCGACGACTATGGTTTGCGGTTTCTTGGTATTATCAGCCAATTATCCTCACGCCCTTTCCATCCGGATACTTCTTTATCAGGTCGTCAAGGCTTACCACCTTGCCTTCCATGTCGCCGATCTTTTTTGCGGCCGACTCTGATATTGAAAACGCGCAGACTGTCAGTTTGTGGCCAAGGTTGCCGGTGCCGAGCACCTTGCCCGGGACCACGATGACCTCGCTTGCCTTTGTGACCTGCGCAAGCTTGCCCAGGTTGACCTCGCTCTTGTTGGACCTCGGGCCAGAAACGCGGCTTTCGAGGTCCTTCCAGATAGGAGCCTTGTTCTTCTTGGCCGCCTTGCGGAGGGTCCAAACGGTATTGTCGACTAGAGTGTTAGCGAACATAATACGTCCTCTTTCTACGCTCCTAAATCTAGAATCCCCAAATAAACGTACCTAGGCTCACTATGGCGTCTTGAGCGAGCCTATGACCTGCTTGAAGTTCTTGATCTTGGACTGCAGGCGCTCTGTAGATTCCTTCAGTATTTCTTCCGCTGTGAGCGCGCCGTTCGTTTCGATTACAAGCACTATCTCGCTTTCGTCCTTGCCGTCCTTGACCACGGCCGCCGAAGTCGGCTGCCACTTGGCGTGCTGCTTGCCGATGCCAAGCCGGGCGTATGCCTCGAATTTCAGTTTCTGGCTCGGTGCAAGAACCACAATCGGAATGTCTCTGCTCACGGGCTTGACCATCTCGTCTTCTGACACCATCTCGCCGGAGGTGACGACCTTGGTCTTGTCAGTCGCCTCTGCGTCGAGCACTAGCAAAACCCTGCACTTGGCACAACCAAGCGTGCTGCCGCAGTCGCACTCGTGGGGCATCACGAACCTGCCAGGATCGGTCCTGAGCGGGATGAGGCCGAGCCTGTGGGCCACCGCCTCGTCGTGCATGACCGAAGAGTTTTCGAGGATGACGACATCATCTATTGCAAGCGTCGGGACCTCGCTTATGGCAAGGCGCCTGAGCGCGTTCACGTACTGCCTTGGAATATTGTTAAACCTGGCAACGATCTTGTTATCTGATTTTTCAACAACTTCGACCGAAGGAGAAACCAATACTTCCGAAAGTTCCCAAAACATCCTTAAAAATCTACCGAAACTTGCAAAAATTATCGGGCGTACCCGGCCGCCTGACACGCATAAATATACGCAGAGTCAACAAACTTCCATGACGGAAACAAAGTTCACGGTGGTTCGCCTGGCATTGGAAGGCGACAAGTTTGAGCTGCTGGTCAAGCCGGACCCTGCCCTTGAGTACAAGCTGGGCAAGAGGGCGGACATCTCTAGCGTGCTTGTTTCCGACGAGGTCTACTCTGACGCAAACAAGGGTTCTCGCGCCTCCAGCGAGAAACTCATGAAGCACTTCAAGACTACCGATCAGGCGGAGGTGGCCAAGCAGATACTTGCCCGCGGAGAACTGAACCTCACAACCGACCAGCGCCGCAAGATGGTCGAGGAAAAGCGCAAGCAGATTGTCGCTTATATCCACCACAGCTTTGTGGACCCCAAGTCGCACCTGCCGCACCCGATAACCAGAATAGAGGCCGCAATGGAGCAGGCAAGGGTGAGCATCGACCCGCACAAAAAGGCGGAGGACCAGGCCAAAGATGTAGTCGATGCCTTGCGCGCCATACTGCCCTTAAAGTCAGAGACTTTGAAGCTGATAGTCCGGGTGCCTCCACAGTACGCCGGCCAGTCGTACAGCGTGATAAAGCCGGCAGGCGAGTTAAAGGGGGAAGAGTGGCAGGCAGACGGCTCGCTGAGAGTGGTGATTGAGATGAACGCCGGAATGAGGGGAGCGTTCATTGACCGGCTCGGCTCTGTGACCAAGGGCACGGCCGAAGTGAAAGAGGCGTAACGACAGCGCCCACTTAAAATATAAGTCAGCTATTATAATTGCCCACAAGGAGAAGAAATAATGGAATGGAACAGTCGTTTTGCGACGGGCTTTGCCCCGTGGTGAGTTAGCGTATATGAATGATGTGCGCAGAAGATACGTTATCCCCGGCGACAAGATAGTCGAGGGGAATTACAGGCCGATAATGAACGTAGTCAGGTCGGGAAACGCGCTGATTGCAACCCGCATTGGCATTGCAGAGGCGGGCAGGGACGGCGTCAAGGTGATACCGCTGTCCGGAGTCTACATTCCCCGCGTAAACGACCTTGTGATAGGCAAGATAGTCGACCACACCTCGCTTTCGTGGGAAGTCGACATCAACTCGTGCTTCTCGGCTAACCTTCCCGCGTCCGACGTCTTTGGCAGGGACTTTTCGCCGGCAAGGGACGACATGACAAAGCACCTTGCGGTAGGCGACATGATCACTGCAAGGGTGGCAGCCTTTGACAGGACGCGCGACCCGATGCTGACCCTTCAGGACCGCGACCTTGGCAAGATACCAAAGGGCGAACTGCTAAAGATCTCGGCGACCCGGGTTCCTCGCCTGATAGGCAAGCGCGGCTCTATGATACAGACGATAGAGCAAGCGACGCAGACGCGCGTGCTCATCGGCCAGAACGGCATCGTAGTCGTGACGGGAAGAAGCCCGGAAGGAGTGGAACAGGCTGTAAAGGCGATCAGGATGGTGGAAGACGAGGCCCACACTGCCAACCTGACACAGAGGATCAAGGTCCTCCTCAACGTGCCGGACGCGCCAACAGAAGCGCCGTCGTCGGCAAGCAACGGCAGTAGTGGGGCGCAAGCACCGCAGGAAACAGCAACAGTTTCTGCGGATTCTTCTGCAAATGAATCTACCGCAGCAGCAGAAGGAGAAGGAACGGAGGTTTAAGATCAAAAATGACACAGACAAGAAATTTGATAGATGAAAACGGCAAGAGGACAGACGGGCGCACGATGGACGAGCTGCGTGACGTCAAAATAGTCGTCGGCACCGTGAAAAACGCCGACGGCTCGGCTTACATTGAATTTGGCAAGAACAAGATAGTGGCGGCGGTGTACGGGCCGAGGGAGGTGCACCCAAAACACCTCGCGCAGCCAGACAGGTGCGTTCTGCGCTGCAGATACCACATGTCGCCGTTCTCTACCGACACGCGCAAGAACCCTGCGCCTTCCAGAAGGGAAGTCGAGATTTCAAAGGTGATGCGTGAGGCGCTAGAGCCGGCATTAATGCTTGAGGACTACCCCCGCGCAGCAATCGACGTGTTTGTCGAGGTGCTGCAGTCAGACGGCGGTTCCAGGTGTGCAGGCATCACTGCTGCTTCTGTTGCATTGGCAGACGCCGGCATCAACATGCGCGACATAGTCGCTGCGTGCGCCGCAGGCAAGGTCGACGAAAAAATCGTCCTTGACATCAACGACACCGAGGACAAGGAAGGAGGCGCAGACATGCCAGTCGCGTACATGCCAAGGCTCGGTCAGGTGACTTTGATGCAGCTGGACGGCAAACTGACAAAGGAGCAGTTCAGCGAATGCCTCGACAAGGCAATAACTGGCTGCAACATGGTCTACGAGATCCAGCGCCAGGCGCTGATGCAGAAGTACTTTGGCAATGAAACGGAGGTCAAGGAAGAACAATGAGCACATCAAAACGTTCCTCGATAATAGTGGAGCACCTGCGCAAGCAGCAGATGCTTGACTCGATGGCAAAGGGCAAGAGGATTGACGGCCGCGCGTTTGACGAGCAGAGGCCGCTTGAAATAGAGATAGACGTGATAAAGAAGGCCAACGGGTCTGCCCGCGTAAGGCTGGGCAACTCGGAGGTTATTGCAGGCGTCAAGGTGGACACCGGCGAGCCGTTTGAGGGCCTTGAGAACAAGGGTGCCCTCATCGTGTCAGCCGAGGTCCTGCCGACCGCGTCGCCGCATGTCGAGCCGGGCCCCCCAGACGAAGAAGTGATAGAGCTTGCACGCGTCGTCGACAGGGGAGTTCGCGAGTCAGAGACCGTCGACCTTGAAAAGCTGGTGCTTGTCGAGGGCAAGGTCGTGTACACGATATTCGTGGACTGCAGCGTGCTAAACGCCGACGGCAACCTCTTTGATGCAACATCGTACGCGACCGTCGCGGCAATCCTGACTGCCAAGATACCCATCCTTGAAATGCAGGACGGCAAGGTGGTGGACACTGGCAAGACTATGCCAATGCCTGTCACTACAATCCCGATATCCATCACGCAAGTCAGGATAGGCGACGCGGTGCTGGTCGACCCGACGGCAGAAGAAGAGGGCGCCATGGACGCAAGGATTACAATAACGACATCGGACGAAGGCTATTGCGCGCTGCAAAAGGGCTACACGGGCTCGTTCACGATAGAGCAGATAAAGAAGGCTGCCGAGACAGCAAGAATTAAAGGAGAGGAAGTCCGCGCCAAGATGAAGGAGATAACGAAGTATGGCACGTAAAAAGAGCTCTACAGCACTGAAGGGCCAGGGCGTCAAGTTCGGCGCCACGGTCCGCAAGCGCTACGGCAAGGTCTATCGCACGCTCCACAAGAAGCGCCGCTGCCCGTCCTGCGGGTCGCTGAGGTTCGGCAGAATCGCCTCCGGCATCTGGGAATGCCCCAAGTGCAGCTTCAAGATAGCGTCGGGCGCGTACGACATTGACCTCGAAAGCCTGCAGAGCTGAAATAAGGATAAAGGTCAAGGGGCCAAAGGCACGGCCGATTTATTCCGCGCTGGCTCCAGACCTGAAAAAGCTGCAAGGAAAAAACGAAAGGCTGGAAATAAAAGTTTCCGGCTCTTCTCTCACCTTTTCCGTCGAAACGGACGACCTTGCGTCTCTGCGCGCAAACGTCAACTCGTATCTGCGCTTGGTTGATGCGGCGCACCGGTGCCTAACGCTATGATTTTATGTTGGTGTGCTTAACGTTTTTCGAATAGCAACATGAGTGAACAGGAACTTCCACCGTGGCTTAGAGAGCAGGTATCACGCTTACAACAGCTGCAGCAGAATCTGCAAGCTATAATGATGCAAAAGCAGCAGCTTGAAGTCGAGGCGGTGGAGACAGAGCGCGCCCTTGAAGAGCTGAATAAGGCTGGCCCGGAAGACGCCGTCTACAAGGCCGCCGGCTCTGTGATGGTCAAGGCAAAAAAAGACGAAGTGGTAAAGGAGCTTGAAGAAAAGAAAGAGCTGTCAGCTACTCGCGTCAAAGTGCTTGAAAAGCAGGAAGGGCGCGTCAAGGACAACCTCAAGGAAGTCGAGACCAAGATAAACGAGATGATCCGCGGCGGTGGCCCCGGAGCCGCAGGCCCCGGTCCAAAGCCAAAGGCTGAATGAGTAAGTAAAAGAAAGAAAAAATATAGCCCCGACTGGCATTTCCTATTTTCGTGCCGGCACGCATCGTAGTCGACGAAAGGGAGCGCCCTAGCGGCATCCCTGACATCCTGCGCAAGTCTGGCATAGTTGTCGATTTTGCGCAGCTAACAGTCGGCGATTACATCGTTTCTCCGGACACTGCAGTAGAGCGCAAGACCGTGCACGACTTGGTTCATTCGATTTACGACGGCCGGCTGTACGTCCAGTGCGCGCAGCTGGTAAAGCACTATCCAAAGCCGGTTGTCATAATCCAGGGCGATCTGACACGACTTGCGGAAATCCCTGAAGATGTCAAGGAAGAGGAAAAAAGGAAAAAAATGGAAGAGCGTCTGCCGCTTGCATTTGACGCACTTGCGACCGTGGCGATAGAGTTCCGCATACCTGTGTTGCACGCGCCGGATGCCGAGCATACAGCCGTCCTGCTCGGCACGCTTGCCGCAAAGGGCTTGCAGAACGGAATAGCATCTGGCCCGCTCTTGAAAAAGATCCGCAAGGAAAACCCGGTTTATCTGCAACAGCTATACGTGCTGTCATCTGTCCCCGGAGTGGGAGACAAGCTTGCCGCAAGGATGCTTGAAAAGTTCAAGACGCCACAGCGCGCGCTCAACGCGTCGGCGGCGGAACTTGCGACAATTCCCGGTTTTGGCCTTGCCCGCGCCCAGCGCCTGAGAAAGATCCTCGACTCTGCGGCCAAGGCGGACAGCGTGGTGCAGAGGACGCTCTTTGAAGAAGAAAGCCAATGAATTATAAAATCAAGATGCAAAACCCTGCCCCGTGACGCTGACCGTCGAAAGCAAGTGGCTTGCAGCCAACCTCGACAACCCTGACGTAGTGATACTTGACACGCGGGGCCAGACGCCTTACCGCTTTGGCCACATCAAAAACGCCCTTTCACTCGGCATAGAGATGGTGACAACAGTCGCGCCAAACGGCGCTAACCTCGTGATAGAAGGCGCGCAGGCAGAAAAAGTGTTTGGAAGTTACGGCGTCGACGATTCAAAAAAGGTGGTGGTGTACGGCGAGCAGGACGACCCGACAGCGGCAAGGGTCGCCTGGAGCATAATGTACCACGGCCACCCCGACGTCGCGCTCTTGGACACCGGCTTTTCGGTGTGGAAGCACATCGGCCTGCCGGTCACGAGAGACGAGGCGCAACCTAGGCCGGCGCAGTTTATGTCAAAGCCTAGGCCGGAGATAAGGATAGACGCTGAGGCCATCAAGGCAAAAGCCGGCGACCCGTCGTTCGTGGTGGTGGATGCAAGGACTCCGCAGGAGCACATGCAGGCAAGGGTGCCGGATTCCGTCCTGCACGACTGGGAGCAGGGAGTAGGCGAAAACGGCGCTGCGTTTCTCTCGCCGGAAGACCTGAAAAAAGAGTTTGAAAGCAAAGGGATAACGCCGGACAAAGAGGTGGTATGTTATTGCCACTCGGGCATGCGGGCGTCGCACAAGTACATGCAGTTTCGCCTCGCCGGCTATGAAAGGGTCAGGCTGTACGACGGCTCGATAATCGACTGGGCTATGCGCAGAAACCCTATCCGGTAATCTTTTTGTATCTTCTCTTCAACTTGTTGCCGCACAGCGGGCACTCTTGTTCTGTGGGAGAAAACGCCTTGCTGCACGCGCTGCAGTACGTTATGTATCTGCGCGTCTCTTTGATGCCCTTGCCGGACGACGCTACTACCTTGACTCCAAGCGTCGCGGCGACGTTTGCAACCGCATAGTCGTCTGACGCTAAAGTAGCCTTGCGCTCCAGGGCAAGTGCCAGTATCGAAACATCGGCGGCTGAAAGTTTTGTAATATCGCCTGTCTTTTTTGCGGCTGCCGCGACTGCATCGATGCTTTTTTTGTCCGGGTCGAGCACCTGCAGGTTTCCTGCGTGCACCAGAGCGTCAAGAGCCGCAGCCTTGACGTGCTTTATTTCGTCAAAGACGGCGCTTGTTGTTACACATTTTGCGCCGGACAGAAACGCGATTCCAGCATAGAACGCGCTTGCATCAAGCGCAAGCTCTTCTCTAGAACCCGAGTTTTGCAAGCTGCCTCATGCCCTTCTTGTTGAGGCGCAGAAAACGCACGTCGTGGGGATACCGCGCGATCCTCACCTCCTGCCCTGCCTTTATGATATGGTTTTCCTGCCCGTCTATCACAAGGTGCGACTTGTGGCTGCTCTTCACCACTATTTCCTCTATCGGTATCACGAGCTGCGGCATCTTGTTTACCGGAGCTATTGGGCTGAGGATGAGGCAGCTCATGCCCTCGTGCAGGACCGGCCCGCCGATTGAAAGGTTGTGGCCGGTCGAGCCGGTGGGAGTCGAAATGACGATGCCGTCCATCCTGTGGCTCTTTTCGTCTCCCATCAGCTTTATGGAAATGGTCGGCGTGCGGGAAAGGTCCGCCCTCGTTATCAGTATCTCGTTGAGCGCCGGAGGAAACGCCGTCCTGCCTGAAAACGCCTGTATTCTTATCCTTGAATCGTAGAAACCTTTGGCGTCAAGTATGTCTCTGATGGCGCTTTCCATGCTGTCCGTGTCGACTTCGGACAGTATGCCCCTGTGGCCGCCGACGTTTATGGAAAGAAGCGGCACATCGCCGGGTATGCTGCGAAACGCCTTTAGCGTGGTGCCGTCCCCGCCCAGGGCAAACACGAGGTCGGCTCTGTCCTTCACCTCTGCCGGCTCGATAGTGTCGATGCCTTTAATCTTCAGGGGCGAAATCGCATACGCTGACACGCCCTTTGAATCGAGCATCCTTGCTATGTTTTCAGCAGCCGCCTTGGCTTCGGCGTTGTTCCTCTTTGTTATCATAGCCACGGCGCGGACCTTGGCCATCTCTCTGCTGTTATTGCTATCTTGGCGTCTTAAAATGCGTTTTGCGTAGCTACGTATCTTCCAAAGATTTTAAGTAGAACTGAAAGGCATCTCAAATATGGCGAGCTATTCTCATCCCGAAGTCCTCACCGAGACCGACTGGGTTGCAAGCAACCTAAAGAACCAGAACATCAAGATACTCGAAGTCGACTATGACCCGGAAAACGCCTACAGGCAGGGGCATCTGCCAGGCGCCCACCTCGTCTGGTGGAAGCGCGACATCAATGATTCTGTCAGGCGCGACATCATCAGCAAGCAGCAGTTCGAGGCATTGATGAGCAGGGTTGGCGCGACTGCCAACACCGAACTTGTGCTATACGGCGACTTCAACAACTGGTTTGCGGCATTTGCGTTCTGGGTTTTCCAGTACTATGGCCACAAGAACATCAAGATAATGAACGGCGGCAGAAAGAAATGGGAGCTAGAAAAGCGCGAATACACAAAGGACGAGCCGGCGCCAGCGTCAAGCAAGTACGTGGCAAACCCCGCCGACGAGGGCGTCCGCGCATTCATGCCCGACGTCAGGCGCGCGCTGGAAAGGGCCCAGGAAATAGTCCTTGTCGACGTCAGGTCTCCAAAGGAATTCACGGGTGAGATAACTGCCCCGCCAGAGTACCCGATGGAGCACGCCCAGCGCGGAGGCCACATCCCCGGCGCAAAGAACATCCCGTGGGCGCAGGCAGTCAAGGACACCGACGGCACCTTCAAGAGCGCGGAGGAACTAAAGGCGCTGTACGAGGGCAAGGGCGTGACGCCGGACAAGGAAGTGGTGTGCTACTGCAGGATTGGCGAGCGCTCGTCGCACAGCTGGTTCGTGCTGAAATACCTGCTTGGCTACCCGTCCGTCCGCAACTACGACGGCTCGTGGACTGAATGGGGCAACATGATAGGAAACCCGATAGAGAAATAAGCCCTTATTTCCTCCCTTTCTTTTGTGGGACACGTACAGATAGACCCTTCTGATATGGTAAAGCGCGGCCAGTTCTACTTTATCTACGACAGGCCGCCGCATTTCGTGATGGAGGACAAGACAAAGAGGGGCCTTGAGGTGCGCGAGCGCATCATCGACGAAAAGCACGGCGTTGAAGCCGAAAGGGGCATGATATACGACATGGATGGAATAGGCCACAGGGTCGGGATACGCTGGTACTTTCCAAAGTCGCAGTATTCGCTAGAGCAGGTTGTGACAAAAGCCGAGGAGATGGAGAAGCGCTACAAGGCCATCCGCGAGATGACCTGCCCGGACGACTCTGACTAGATAGAAAAAAAGAAAAGCGAAATGCTTTTAGGCTATTCAAAATCCTAGTTAAGACATCAATGTCCGCCCTGCTCAAGGACCGAGTATGGACGATGCTGTCAGAGACTGCCAAGAGGGGCGTCTACCCGCTCCACGGCAGCAAGCTAGGCATTTACAGGATTCCAGTCGAGATTACCGACAAGGCCGACATCGCAAGCATCCAGAATGACTTGCGCCCTGCCGGTTTTACCATGCAGACCCACGCAGACAGGATATACGTCACTTACAAGTGGACAGAGAAGGGTGTCGACCCAATGACCGGGGAAGACCTTTCGGCGGACCTTAACATCACGGTTGAAATTGTCACGGGCGAGGTCGTCGACCTCATTTACCAGATAAGGCAGATTGAATACTTTGGCGATCCCTACTGGATAAAGAACTACCGCGCAACGGCGGACAAGAACGCCAAGATGATTATCGACACTATAATCCGCAACACCAAGATTGGCGACAAGATGATTGCCCAGTACCAGAAAGTGGAAAAGCTGACGCTGGAGCAGGCGATAAAGAAGCTCGAAGAGCTCACGCCGCTTGCCAAGAACCCCAAGGCGAGGAGCGCGATTGCGCCTCCACCAACGGCGCGAGCGTCGGCCGCACCAAAGCCGGCGGCAACTCCCGCAATGGCCGCGCCGCAGGCGCCGGCAGCAGGAGGAAGTGGCGACACCACCGTCTCGCTTTCAGGCACCGGCACCGGACATTCAAAGGTGGAAGGGCCCATTGATGTAAAGTTCAAGGAAAAGAGGCAGCAGGCCGGCAAGTACCAGGGAATCGCAGTCTGGGGCCCGCTCGACGCTCCCGGACAGCTTGGAATATGGGGCACGAACGTCTGCGTCGACTTTGACATCTGCGTAGCCGACGGCGCGTGCATTGAAGCCTGTCCCGTCAACGTGTACGATTGGCTAGAGACACCTGGACATCCTGCATCAGAGAAAAAGGCGTTCATGGCAAGAGAAAAGGACTGCATATTCTGCATCGCGTGCGAAAACGTCTGCCCGCCGCAAGATATAAAGATCTTCCAGAAAGGCGGATAATAATAGAAGCTCTGCCGAGTAGCTATAAATACTAAATACTGCATAGAGGTATA
>DASUXB010000024.1:0-2410 GCA_036378195.1 Nitrososphaera sp. | reverse complement strand
TTCTTGGTGTATAACCTTACTCCCTTTCCCTGAAGTGATTTCTATCTTGTTACAAGTGGCAGACATTCTAGAATCTGTGTCAGTATTAAGCTCAAACCTTTTTCGTCCTTGAAAAGGACATCTCTATGCCGGCGCGAGGCGACAGCTTGACGCGGTACTCTTCGTCCCTTGCAAGCGGTATCATCGAAACGTTTCCCTCTGTTCTGCACGACGGGCACGCCGGCGCGTCCTTGCCAAATAACACGGTCGCGCTCCAAAAGCACGACTCGCAAAGCGCAAAATGCCTCTCTGAATCTATTATTGCTGTTGTAGCTGTAGTAGTAGTTACTGCTTGCTGCATAGTAGCCGCCAGTTGTTTAGTGCAATGCGCTCATATCCCTTGCCGATGGTCAGCACATAGATCAAAGAGCGCCTACAGCTTGCCCGTGTTCTATATTGGGTAGCTTTTTGTCTTTTCCCGGCGGTATGTCAGGAGACGATGTTGAGGTTGAATGGCACCCCGGACAGCCAAACCCCTCCCCTCATCCCAACAAAGGTGCCCGCGCGGGTAATGCCATCAACCTCGGCTTAACCGTTTTTGTGAAATAATTTTCCGCGCCGGCACGAACAAGATTACAGAAATGCTTTTCGCAGCATATATACACACATACGCAGGCGCGGCTGCCGGTAATCAAAAACTACATGAATTATGCGAATTATGTCGGACATCCATTAGAAGGAGCCTGTGCTGCTTGCGCCATATGCACGGACTTGAAAAAACGATTATTGCCGGATTTTTCGCCGCCGTCTTGGCTATGCCCCTGCTGTCAGTTTATGCACAGGGCCAGATAGTGATAGACGGCGCCGGCGCGACATTTCCCTTCCCGCTGATAGACACGTGGAGGGTGCAGTACCAGAAGGTAAACTCTGATGTCAGCTTGAACTACCAATCGATAGGAAGCGGCGGGGGAGTAAAGCAGTTCACCGAAAAGACGGTCGACTTTGGCGCATCCGACGCGCCTCTCTCTGAAAGCGAAAGGAGCGCGCTTCCGGGCCCGGCGGTCCACATACCCGAGACTATCGGCTCCGTAGTGGCCGCATACAACGTGCCGGGGGTCGCAAAGGGGCTAAAGCTCACAGGCCCTGTCATTGCAGGCATTTACCTAGGCAAGATAAAGAAGTGGAACGACCCGCAGATAGCCTCCGATAACCAGGGAGTCCACCTTCCAAACCGCGACATTGTAATCGTGCGCAGGGCGGACGGTTCCGGCACGACGTTTGTCTGGACCAGCTACTTGGCGACTGTGAGCCAAGAGTGGAAGGACAAGGTGGGCGCCGGCAAGTCCGTCGAGTGGCCTACGGGAGTGGGCGCTCCCGGAAACGAAGGCGTTTCAAACACGATAAAGCAGACGCCTTATTCGCTAGGCTACGTAGAGCTATCGTACGCACTTACGACGCAGATGACCTACGCCGACATAAAGAACAAGGCGGGCAACTTTGTCGAGCCGACCCTCGCTTCGACCAAGGCGGCCGTGGAAGCGGCGGCAACCTCGCTCCCGGCAGGCGACGCTTCGTGGGCCAACGTCTTGCTCCTCGACGCGCCGGGCGACAACTCGTACCCGATTGCAAGCTTCTCCTACATACTGCTGTACAAGGAGATGAGCACGACTCCCAAGGTGGACAGCCCGCAAAAGGCCAAGGCCATCGTCGATTTCGTCTCGTGGGCGATAGGGCCGGACGGCCAAAAGTACGCCGAGCAGCTATCGTACGTGCCATTGCCTGACAACGTAGTCCAGGCAAACAAGCAGACTCTTGCGTCGCTGACGTACAAAGGCCAGCCCGTGGCGGCGGCGCAGCAGCCCTCTTCTTCCTCCACCGTGTCTGCCACGTACGAAGGCAAGAGCTATCCTGTCATGGTCAGCTCGGCAAGCGCCAAGATCACAAACATCGTGGTAAACGCAGGCCAGTCAATCGATGTCAGCTTTGACAAGCCCGGCGACGTAGAGCTGACGCTGCCAAAGGCCATGATAGACGGCATACAGGTAATTTCAGCGGGAGGCCAAGAGGTGACCTTCCAGCAGGTGGGCTCGACCGCGACTGACACGACGATAAAGTTCACTGTGCCCGACGGAAGCACAGGGCCGGTCAGCATCAAGGGCGCGTCGGTCGTCCCAGAATTCGGCGTGGTTGCGGCACTCGTGCTTGCGGCATCGCTCGTGGCAGTGATGAGCATAGCGCGCTTCAAGGGACAGGCTTTCAGCCCGGGCAGGCTCTAACCTCCCTCTTCCTCTTTCTTTTTCCGCTATATAGATCACCTTCAGCTACGGTTTTTCCGTTGGGAACCGTCAAATACGCTCCGGCCTTACCTAACCTCATCATAACATGACTTTTTCAGAGTCCAGAAAGGAGCGCAAGGAGTTCCTCTCTTCGT
>DASUXB010000023.1:0-2803 GCA_036378195.1 Nitrososphaera sp. | reverse complement strand
CTTTCAAATGGAGGCGTGGCTGGAACAACGGTGGCAGTAGGAAAGATAGAGAATTATCTCAGGGAAGAGATAAAGAAGCACGGGACGATCTGTTTTCCATTAATTGACTCTGAAAATAATTCGACAGATGCGGCATCTATTGCAAGGAAGGTAGAGGAGGCCGGCGCTTCTGCGATACTGGTCGGCGGATCTTCGGCAATTGACCAGATGGAGCTAGCCAAGGTGGTAAGTGACATCAAGGGCGCAATCAAGATACCCGTGATATTGTTCCCCGGAAATGTCACGGGCGTGTCACCCAAGGCCGACGCGATACTTTTTAGCTCGCTGTTAAACTCTGAAGACCCGTACTTTATCACCGGGGCACAGGCGCTTGGCGCCCTTGCGGTCAAAAAGCACGGCATCGAGCCCTTGCCTACTGCGTACGTGATAGTAGGGGAGGGGACGGCGGCCTGGTTCGTCGGCAGGGCAAGGGGCATACCGTTTCACAAGCCAAATCTCGCAGTCATGTACTCTTTGGCGGCGCAGTACATGGGCATGAGGTTCGTCTACCTTGAGGCAGGTTCGGGTGCGTCTCAGAACGTCACGCCCGAGATGGTAGCCGCGGTGAGAAAGTACTACGAGGGGATTCTCATCGTCGGGGGCGGCATAAAGAGCCCGGAAACGGCGGGCCAGATAGCCAAGGCAGGCGCCGACATCATCGTGGTGGGCACAATGATAGAGAAGGACGGTGACTGGCAGCAAAAGTTATCTTCCATGGTAAAGGCTATGCGTCAGGCGCATTGAGATTATGATCTCCGAAGGCGAGGCCCGGCTCAGCGACATCAGGATGCCGGCTTATTACCGGCGCTACCAGCACGACATTCTGGCAAGCGTGCAGAAATACTACGAGCACGCGCTAAAGGCGCGCAGAAAGGGAATCGACGTCGCCGACGTCGTGGAACCCAAGATAGCGTTCGACCTGTCGGACAGAGTCGCCAAGATGCACAACATCGAGATCGCCGAGCGGCTGCGCGCGCTCCTCGGCCAGACCACGAAGGAAAAGGCGGCGCTAAAGATAGCGGAGGAGATCGCCAAGGGGGAGTATGGCACTGGCGACCTGCGCACGCGGCTTGACAACGCGGTCAGGGTCTCGCTTGCGGTGGTGACAGAGGGCGTGACTGTCGCCCCGCTGCAGGGGATATCCGACGTCACGATAAAGAACAACGCCGACGGGTCGCAGTACCTGTCGGTGTCTTTTGCCGGGCCAATCCGCTCCGCAGGCGGCACGGAAGCTGCACTGACGATGCTGATTGCGGACCACGCGCGCAAGGTGGCCGGCCTTGACACGTACAAGGCAAACTCGTTTGACGACGAAACCGGCCGGTTCGTAGAAGAGTTGAGGATATACGAAAGGGAGGTCATGGGCTTTCAGTTCAAGGTGCTCGACGAGGACGTCATAAAGTGCATAGCAAGCCTTCCGGTGGAGCTCGACGGTGTCGACACCGACCCCGTGGACGTGGTCGGCCACAAGGGCATGAGGAGGATAGCCACCGACAGGGTGCGCGGGGGCGCGCTGAGGGTGATGAATGATGGGCTCATCGGTAGGAGCCGAAAACTGCTGAAACTTGTCGAGACGCTCAAGCTGGACGGCTGGCAGTGGCTCAAGGAGCTGAAAGGCGCAATCCAGACGGGCGACGACGACGCGGCGCACCACAGGATGTCGGAGGTCATCACCGGCAGGCCGGTGCTTTCCATGGTGAAAAAGGTGGGGGGGTTCCGCCTGCGCTACGGCCGGTCGCCTAACACCGGCTTTGCGACAGTGGGAATACACCCCGCGGTGCCTGTGCTTCTGAACTATGCAATCGTCGCCGGCACGCAGATCAAGATGGACATACCCGGCAAGGCGTCGACGATAGCGCTCGTAGACACGGTCGAGCCGCCGGTGGTAAGGATGGACGACGGCCGCGTGCTTGCCGTGCGCTCGGTGGAGCAGGCCGAAAAGATTCGGACAAAAGTGCAAAAGATCCTGTACATGGGCGACATGCTGATAAGCTATGGCGACTTTTTGGAAAACAACGCGCAGCTTCCTCCCGCCAGCTATGTGGAGGAGATATGGGCGCTCCAGCTGCGCGCAAAACTCGCCTCCGACGTTTCAATTGGCATCGAGCGCGACAGGCTGATACAGCTAGTCGAGCATCCGCTGACGATAACACCGACAGTCGACGAAGCGTTTGAGATAAGCAAAAAACTCGGCATACCTCTGCACCCGCACCACTCGTTCTACTTTGACGTTCTTGCATTACCGGAACTGCTCTACCTGAAGGAGAGGCTGCAAGAGCTGCCAAACGACTCCGCGCTCAAGGCGATCCTTGAAAAGCTGGGTACAAGCCACTCTGTTGTTTCAAATAATAGACTAGTGCTTGACGATCCGGAACAGGCAAAGTCGCTTTCTATCCTGCTGTCCGGGCCTGTCATTGACGACGCCAAGGACCCTATTGATTATGTCACAAAATCGTCCGGCGTCGCCGTGATGCAAAAGTTCGCGTCGTCGATAGCAGTCAGGGTGGGCAGGCCGGAAAAGGCCGCCGAGCGCAAGATGAAGCCCCCTGTGCACGTGCTGTTCCCGATAGGCACCAAGGGCGGCGCGATGCGGGACATCATCAAGGCATGCGGCGAGGAAGAGTCGCTCTTTACGCAGATAGCAAACCGCTACTGCGAAACTTGCCGCCTGCCGTCGCTTGGAACCCACTGCCGCACCTGCGGCGCGTCGACGATGCTACGCAGCCAGTGCCCCATCTGCAAGGGCGACGTGGAGGAGGGCGAA
>DASUXB010000022.1:0-4198 GCA_036378195.1 Nitrososphaera sp. | reverse complement strand
TTCCTTCTTGGTGTGGATTATTGCAAGCGCGAGGATCAGCTGCTCCCTGTGCGTGAGAAACGCGCTGTCCTCGTCCATCAGCAGGTAAAAGAGGTTGCTCAGGTTGGTGACGGTTGGAAGGGTGGCCATCTCCTTGAGCGCGTGGCCCAGTATCGCCCGCTCTTTTTCCCTGAGCAGGCCCGCAGACACGAGCGGCTTGACAAGCGAAAACGCGTACTGCGGGAGCGCCTCCTGCTGGCACGCAAACGTGACGTGCGCCTTGGCCCGCTCGGCAGTCATCCCGCCGCTGTTGTAGAACGCCTTTGGGTCGCGCAAAAACACAGATAGTATCCCTTCGCGCAGGCCCCTTGCGCTGACTACCACCTTGTCAAAACCGAGCTTTTGCATGAGTAGCGAGATCACCGCCGCGCCGGCGACAATCGTGTCGACCCTGTTGCTCCCTATCGCCTTTACCTCCTCCAAGTCGCCCTTGTCCATCTCGTACAGCTCGCCTGCTATCGCAGAGACGGAAGAGTGGTCCATGCGGTAGTTGTGGATCTTGTCAAGCTCATAGCCGGCAAGCTCTTGCTCATAGCGCGCAATTGCCCGCAAGGTGCCTCCGACTCCCACCAGCGTGGTGTCGACGCTTGTTGCGCCAAGCTCCTTTCTGTCCGGCAGCGTGTCCAGTATGCGCTCCTCCATCTTGCCGTACGCCTTTTTTGAAAACGAGCCGTCATCATCTTTGTCGCCGTACATCTTTGACAGGCGCAGCGCGCCAAGCGGGTACGACTCGACCTTTTTTATCCCGTAATTTTCAGTGTAGACCAGCTCCAGGCTCCCGCCTCCCAGATCAAAAAAGAGCGACGTAGGTATGCAGGTCGATTCCAGCGCGCCCACGTACGAGTAGAACCCCTCCTCGCGGCCAGAGAGCACTTTGAACTGGAAACCCGTCTCCTCGCGGATCTGCTTGAGAAAAGAGTCGCGGTTTGAAGCGTCCCTCACTGCGCTGGTAGTCACCGGAAGCACGTGCCGTATTGAATCGAAATTGATGACGTCGCGGAACAGCTTTAATGCTTCAATAGTGCGCTCCACCGGCTCGCCGGAAAGATATCCTCCCCTGCCAAGCCCCTCTCCCAGCTTTACCTTGACGCCTTCCTGCCTGTACGCCTTGAAGGTGCCGTCGCGCTTGACGTCATAGTTGACCATCTTGACCGAGTTAAAGCCCAGGTCGACGACAGAGACTTTCATGATGATGTCATACCATCCTCTTCATGTGCCGGGGCGTCAAGAGCCACCGCAGCTCTCCCTTGGCCTTTGGCCGAAGCGTAGTCACGCCGACCCTGGCAAGGCCGGCCTTTTTCAAGGCTATGCGCCCGCTTCCTTGGCCGTCAAGCACCAGGTCGCAGATGAGGCTTGAGAGGTGCGGCTCGTGACCCACGACCATTACGGAATCGCCGGGTTTGAACCGCGCAAGCCTGCCGTACAGGGCCTGCCTGCTTCCCTCCGGCTTTAGCTCGTCCCAGAGCTCAAATTTGCTCTTCTTGATCTTTAGTTTCTTGGCGACAATCTCGGCGGTCCGGCTCGCCCTTACAAGCGGGCTTGACACCACAAAGTCGAGTTTCACCCCGAGGCTGGCGAGCGCGCCGGCTATCTCTTTTACATCCTCTTCGCCTGTGACGGTGAGCGGGCGTTCGGAATCCTTGCCCCCGGCGGCAAGCCTCTTGCCCGCCTCGCCGTGGCGCAGGATGTAAAGCTCCACGGCAGCTGATAAAGCCGGCGCGTATATCAAACTTGTCTATATAGATTCATTTCTTGGTGTATAACCTTACTCCCTTTCCCTGAAGTGATTTCTATCTTGTTACAAGTGGCAGACATTCTAGAATCTGCGTCAGTATTAGGGTCAAACCTTTTTCGTCCTTGAAAAGGACATCTCTATGCCGGCGCGAGGCGACAGCTTGACGCGGTACTCCTCGTCCCTTGCAAGCGGTATCATCGAAACGTTTCCCTTTGTTCTGCACGACGGGCACGCCGGCGCGTCCTTGCCAAATAACACGGTCGCGCACCAAAAGCACGACTCGCAAAGCGCAAAATGCCTCTCTGAATCTATTATTGCTGTTGTAGATGTAGTAGTAGTTACTGCTTGCTGCATAGTAGCCGCCAGTTGTTTAGTGCAATGTGCTCATATTCCTTGCCGATGGTCAACACATAGATCAAAGAGCGCCTACAGCTTACCCGTGTTCTATATTGGGTAGCTTTTTGTCTTTTCCAGATAGTATGTCAGGAGACGATGTTGAGGTTGAATGGCACCCCGGACAGCCAAACCCTCCCCTCATCCCAACAAAGGTGCCCGCGCGGGTAATGCCATCAACCTCGGCTTAATCGTTTTTGTGAAATAATTTTCTGCGCCGGCACGAACAAGATTACAGAAATGCTTTTTGCAGCATATACACACACGCAGGCGCAGCTGCCGGTAATCAAAAACTACATGAATTATGTGAATTACGTCGGGCACCCATTAGAAGGAGGCTGTTCCACTTGCGTCATATGCACAGACTTGAAAAAACGATTATTGCCGGATTTTTCGCCGCCGTTCTTGCCCTACCGATGTTGTCGGTCTATGCGCAAGGACAGATAACTATAGACGGCGCTGGCGCGACATTTCCATTCCCGCTGATAGACACTTGGCGGGTGCAATACCAGAAGATAGACTCTGATGTCAGCTTGAACTACCAATCGATAGGAAGCGGCGGGGGAGTAAAGCAGTTCACCGAAAAAACAGTCGACTTTGGCGCATCCGACGCGCCTCTCTCTGAAAGCGAGAGGAGTGCGCTTCCGGGCCCGGCGGTCCACATACCCGAGACTATCGGCTCCGTGGTGGCCGCGTACAACGTGCCGGGAGTCGCAAAGGGGCTAAAGCTCACCGGCCCTGTCATTGCAGACATTTACCTAGGCAAGATAAAGAAGTGGAACGACCCGCAGATAGTCTCCGATAACCAGGGAGTCAACCTTCCAAACCGCGACATTGTAGTCGTGCGCAGGGCGGACGGTTCCGGCTCGACGTTTGTCTGGACAAGCTACCTTGCGACTGTGAGCCAAGAGTGGAAGGACAAAGTAGGCGCCGGCAAGTCCGTCGAGTGGCCTACGGGCGTAGGCGCTCCCGGAAACGAAGGCGTTTCAAACACGATAAAGCAGACGCCTTATTCGCTAGGCTACGTAGAGCTCTCATACGCGCTCACGACAGAGATGACCTATGCCGACATAAAGAACAAGGCGGGCAACTTTGTCGAGCCGACCCTTGCGTCGACCAAGGCGGCCGTGGGAGCGGCGGCAACCTCGCTCCCGGTAGGCGACGCCTCGTGGGCCAATGTCTCGCTCCTCGATGCACCGGGCGACAACTCGTACCCGATTGCAAGCTTCTCCTACATACTGCTGTACAAGGAGATGAGCACGACTCCAAAGGTGGACAGCCCGCAAAAGGCCAAGGCTATCGTTGATTTTGTCTCGTGGGCCATAGGGCCAGACGGCCAAAAGTACGCCGAGCAGCTCTCGTACGTGCCACTGCCTGACAACGTAGTTCAGGCGAACAAGCAGACCCTTGCATCGCTAACGTACAAAGGCCAGCCCGTGCCGGCGGCGCAGCAGTCCTCTTCTTCCTCCACCGTGTCTGCCACGTTTGAAGGCAAGAGCTATCCTGTCATGTTCAGCTCGGCAACGGCCAAGATCACAAACATTGTGGTAAACGCTGGCCAGTCAATCGATGTCGGCTTTGACAAGCCCGGCGACGTGGAGCTGACGCTGCCAAAGGCCATGATAGACGGCATACAGGTAGTTTCAGCAGGGGGTCAGGAAGTGACCTTCCAGCAGGTGGGCTCGACTGCAACTGACACGACGATAAAGTTCACCGTGCCCGACGGAAGCACAGGGCCGGTCAGCATCAAGGCCGCGTCGGTCGTCCCAGAGTTTGGCGTGGTTGCGGCACTCGTGCTTGCAGCGTCGCTCGTGGCGGTGATAGGCATAGCGCGCTTCAAGGGACAGGCTTTTGGATTGGGCAGGCTCTAGCCCTCCTTTGCTCTTTCTTTTTCTTTTTCCGCTATATAGATCACCTTCAGCTACGGTTTTTCCGTTGGGAACCGTCAAATACGCTCCGGCCTTACCTAACCTCATCATAACATGACTTTTTCAGAGTCCAGAAAGGAGCGCAAGGAGTTCCTCTCTTCGT
>DASUXB010000021.1:0-2002 GCA_036378195.1 Nitrososphaera sp. | reverse complement strand
GATAATATCGTATACGCCGTACACACCGCTCACCTCCACTGCTTCCGGCAGCTTTTTCAGGTCCCTTATGATGTCTTCTTCAGAACCAAGGTCGCAGTTGATAAGGACGTATGCTGTTGGCATGGAATCTTTGCGTATCCCAAGTTATTAAACAAACCGCGGATGCGTGAGAGAGAGAGAGAGAGGCGTATGTGTGTCTGCGCTTATTAACAAGGGCTTGCGAGGAAAAAGCATGAAGGTAATCGACCTCACAATGAGGGTATCGCCGGCGACCAAGGTGTTTCCCGGCTCGCCGCAGCCGACGTTTGTGGCGTGGTCCAAGTCTGACGTGCACGGCTACGACTCGGAGGTGGTGCACATGAGTACCCACACCGGCACGCACATGGACGCGCCGTCCCACTTTGCGCCCGGCAAGCAGGCCATCGACGGCATTTCCGCGTCGAGGCTGGTTTCGCAGGCGGTTTTAATAAAGACGACAAAAAAGGCGGACCAACTGATAGAGATCGAGGACATTTCAGAAGAGGTCGGGCAGGGCGACACGGTGATGTTTGCCACGGGCTGGGAGCGGCAGTACAAGAGCAACCACTACATGACTAAAAACCCGGGCCTGTCGGGCAAGGCTGCGGCGTACCTAGCAAAGAAAAAGGTGAACGCGGTGGCAATAGATGGACCGAGCATCGACGCCGGCTTTGATGCAAAATTCACGGCGCACAACATACTCTTGCCGGCAGGCGTGCTTGCAATCGAGAACCTTTGCAACCTCGACAAGATAAAGCAAAAGAAGTTCACGCTTGTAATGGCGCCGTTAAAACTTGCCGGCGCGTCTGGCTCGCCCGTGAGGGCACTTGCGCTCCTTCTCTAGTTGCCCACTATACCTTGCGCCACAAGGATAGAGTAGCAACCAAGGCCGCACTCTTCGCAGAGCGGTTTCTGGGCCTTGGGGTCGGCGCTTCCTATGCAGCAGGGCATCTTTATGCGCCCCATGTGGTCAAACGACATGATGGCCCACGACGGGCAGTCGACGGGCGTCGTTCCTACGCCGCCCCAGTTGCCCTTCATGAGCGAGATCTGCTTGGGCGAGTTTATCACAAAGTCAGGGTACTTTTTCTTTAATGCGATTATTTTGTCCACCACTTCGCTGCGCTTTTCTCCAAAGGGCATGAACAGTGGGTCGCCCTTTGCAAAGGGCGTGTGGAACTGGAAGCCTATCTTGTTCACTTTACCGCGCCACTCCTCCGTCAGGTCTTCCACGGTCATGTAGTTTTGCGAGTTTATCGTCATGGTGAGCCAGATGTCTCTCCATGCAGACTTGCCCTGCCTGTCCGGCCCGGCGATATAGTCGAGGATGTTCTGCTTTGTCTTGGCGTACGAGCCCTTGCCTCGGATAGTGTCGTGGATCTTTTCAGTGCCGTCCATCGAGACCCAGTAGAAATAGAGGTCGTCAAAGCGCTTTAGCGGAAAAGTGGCGTTTGTAACGACGCAGACTCGCCGGGGCATTTCCTCGCAAAAAGTCTGGATGACGTCGGGGCGCATGGTAGGCTCGCCACCGACAAGTGTCACTACAAAGAGGTGGTTCTTGTTTATCTTTTCCTTGATTATCTTGCGCCAGTCCTCCGCGGTGAGGTCCTCTCCCTCCTTGCGGTTGAGCCACCAGTAGCAGTGCGTGCAGTGCAAATTGCAGATGTTGTTGACATCAACAGAGCCGTACATCGGCGCCTTGCTCTTGAATAGGCGATAAGCGACCATTTTTTTTATAATGCTAATGTAAAAGGGCATCTCGCGGGCAAGGTCAGTAAAGCCCCTCCCGTAGATTACGTCCACCATTACAAATTCATCATGAGCGCCACAATTAAAGGTGCTGGTTGAAATACCATTAAATTAAGCCCAGCTCAAGCGTTACGTGCGGGTGTGGGCCCGTAGCTCAGCCAGGTAGAGTACCGGACTTTTAACTTTCCACAGAAAGAAATCCGGTTGTCTCGGGTTCGAATCCCGACGGGCCCGC
>DASUXB010000020.1:0-2030 GCA_036378195.1 Nitrososphaera sp. | reverse complement strand
TTTTTTCTTTTAAAGTGTAATAAAAGGGCTTTTTTAGGCGTCCCTGCGACCTTTTGGGATGGCGGCGCAGAGACGCTTTGCCCTTGAGTAGACAGCGTGCATCCTAGCTATAAGCTTTACGGGCAAACTTTCCTGACCCGGCGCCTTTTTTATGCGCAATAAGAAGCACAAGATTTAAAGTATGGCCGGTGGCAACTCTGCCTATGCCAAAGAAACGAGCAAGCCGCGGCCGTTCCAAGGGCGGTAAGGGCAGTTCAGGCGTTGTGCACTGCAGCCAGTGTGGCGCTCTTGTTCCTCGCGACAAGGCCAAGAAGGTTACTGGCAGGATAACGCTTGTCGAGCCGGCGTTGGCCAAGGAACTGCGCGCCAGTGGCGCCTACATCCCGATGTCGACGGACGTCAAGTTCTACTGCGTATCGTGCGCCGTCCACAGGGGAATCGTAAAAGTTAGATCAGAGGCAGAACGCCGCACGGGCGGAAGGCTCTGGTAAACCCCATTTTTCTACCATCACAACTTTCTTGCAGTCGCAACTATCCTCTGCACGAGCGTAATCCCTGCGACTATTGACACGATTATCACCGCCCAGTCCAAGGCGCCGTCGTTTGCCCCACCGTCCCACGGTATGAACCCGATTATCGCAAGAATGAGCATACGCTCTGCACGCTCGCCAATGCCGATGCCCTTCAGCTCGACTCCTAGCGACTCGGCCCTTGCACGAGTGTAGCTCACTAGAAGCGACATGCCAAGGCCGACCATGCACCACACAGGGTTTGCAAGGCTGCCGGCTGCGATTCCTATGAAAATCACTACTTCTGCTATCTTGTCAAACGATGAGTCCAAAAACGCGCCTTTCTTTGACGCCTGCTTTGTCACACGCGCAACGGCGCCATCTATCATGTCGAAAAAGCCGGACACAAGCAAGAGTATACCTCCGATCACGGCGGCAAGATATGGCCCGATAAAGGACGCTGATGCGTATGCGGCGCCGGCGGCAAGGGCCAGCGCAAGGCCGACTGCTGTCCAAAAGTTGGCCGAAAGCCCCGTTGATGCAAAGCCTGATCCAAGTTTTTCCATGGTAGGCTGGAGCGAGTCGCGCAGCTTGTTTAGCAACTGTGTGCTGATATCTGCGGGCTAGAATAATAGTTTACTACTACTATTGCTACTACTACGTCAGGCTCTATAAAATGAAAGGTAAGAAGATAATAGTCTATTTTTCAATACTCTTTGTAATCGGCATAGCAATGATTCTTGTGCTGTCGGCCCGGGCAAAACCTTTTGACGACTCTCCTGCAAACCACGTTGAAGAGCTCAAACAGATACCGGAAGTGGCCGCGTTTTATCAAAAATACGGGCATTATGATGTCGATGTTTTTCCAGACGGAGCTTTTACCCACCAAGTGGGCTTTCAAGCAGAAAAGGAACAAGGGAAGTGGATAATGCTAAGGATCAATTACGGGTTTGGCATTCCCTCTTCCTCTATCGTTTTTTGTACTCCCGACGGGATAGAAAGTCAATACAGGATAACTGACAATGTTTTGGAATATTTGAAAGAACAACAATGCTTTTAGAATTAATACTATTGGCCTTTTTTAAACAAGCAGGCGCTCCATTGGAAACACGTCCCCCCTTCTCCTGCACCCCCTTTCTTGAGCACTTTATTTGTTATTGGACAGCAGGCACTATCCTGTAGATGCTTCCGCTGCCGAACGACAGGATGTAGAGGTAGCCGTCCGGCCCCGTCTCGATGTCTGTTATCCCGCCACTAAAGCCTGTGCCAAGCGTGACTGCCGACGCCTCCGTGTCGTTGTCTGCCACGCGGTCTGATAGGTTGCCTTCAAGAACCAAGCCGTCCCTTTTGTCGTTTACCGTAAAGTAATACAGGTTGCCGTTGTTGACGTCACCGGTAAAAACATTATACGCGTACTTGTCGCCAAGTTTGGTCGAATTCAGAAATTCAATGTCAGTCACGCCCATGGACTGGAGCCAGCTGAATACAGGATCAGAGTAGTGAGCTCCTGCAAACATTGCA
>DASUXB010000019.1:0-7804 GCA_036378195.1 Nitrososphaera sp. | reverse complement strand
ACTATTCTGGGCGGGCCGGCAAGCCGGGGCGTCCTGTGCACCTTGAGGCCTATCATGATGCATTCCTGCGCCTTTTGCCACAATAAATATCAATCATGCTGTGCGAAAATATTGATACTTGCATAACAGTCCAACGCGTTTGTAAACTGTATTTATATATTAAAAACGGCTTGTAAAAGCCGTAATGTCAATGGAAAAGTCTGTTGGCATGGCTCAACAGGACAAGGCTTCAATGAAATACTGCGCTGAATGCGGGGCCAAGATGCCCAAGGCGCAAAAGACCTGCCCTGCATGTGGCGAGGGCCAGTAATTAATCATCAGGGCCTTTCCCTCTCTCTCTTTTTGTTGTTCTTATCTCGCCAACGCTTAAAGCCGGCGGCGACAAAGCCTGCACACATATGAGCGAATCCCGCTACCCAGTTTCCGCCACGTTCAAGGTGCTCGACGGCTACGACCTGTACAGAAGCGACAACCTGATAGTCGCGCTGGTGGTGGTCGAAAGCCAGTACGGAAGGGACCTCCGGCTGTACAGATGGATGAAGCGCAAGGAGCAGTGGAAGGTCGACCTGTGCAGGATGAGCGTCAAAAGATGGAAGTGGGCTGAAGTGGCAGCCAAGGCAGCCGAGTTTATCGAGAAGTACGGCCTAAAGGGCGGAAGCGCGTCAGGCCCCGAACCGGCGGAGGACTAGAACCCTTCCAGCTTTAGGTTTTGCCCACCAAGATCCTGTATCATCCACCATTCTATTGCTGCAGCTGCAAGCAGGATAGCGGCAGCGATTCCAAGCTCTATCAGCGTCGGAACAACATATTCGCGCCACGGCCTCTTTTTCACGAAATAATAGACGAGCATCCCGCTCCTTGACATCGCAAGGCCGTACGTGATTACCTCCATCACGCCAAACGGGGTGACGAGTATGAGCTGGGGAGGTATTCCCTGCAGCGCCGGCGAGTTCTGCGCAAGGGCGGCAAAGACGTTGCCCGTGGCGTAGCCGGAGAATACGCCGAGGCCGATTCCGAGCCCCGGCACGAACATGCCGAGCGCTATCTTGACGTTGTTTGCAAATATGCCGACGTCATTAATGTCTTTTATCTGCGACGAAAACGAGTCGCGGACCTCCTTGGCCTCCGCCGGCGTCATCTTTACGCCCGCGCCGGCCGAGTATGCCGCGAAAAAGACGATGGCGCCAATCGCCAAAAGGAGCAGCCGGCGCCTTATGTTAAAACGCAATGCCATATTGCTATGAAACCTACCCACCTAAAAACGAACACACGCACACACGTGCACATACGCACAAGCTTGTTTTTATTCTTGGCAAGCTTAGGTAGTGCGGTGAACCAGACCGCCGCAATCGGAACCGCGATTTTCCCGCATTTCTTCGCGCCCGGAAACGGCCCGACGGATTTCATCGTCCAGGACTTTGCGGTGGTGATGGTAGTCGCGGCCATCATGATTGCCATCACGTACAAGCTAAAGCAGCCGATGGTGATAGGCTACATACTTGCCGGCATACTAATCGGTCCCTACACTCCGCCCTTCAGCCTGGTGAGAGATGTCAGCACAATTAACGTGCTGGCGGAGCTCGGCATCATCATGCTTCTATTTGTGGTGGGAACGGAATTTCCGATGGCAAAATTGCGGTCGGTTGGGAAGGTGTCATTCGTGGTGGCGATAGCAGAGACGCTTGGCACGCTCTTTCTGGTGTTCTTTATCGCGCAGTACCTTGGCTTTGCGTTCTATGATTCGCTGTTCCTCGGCCTCGCGCTTTCAATCACCAGCACCGTCGTGACCGTAAGGATACTTGAGGAGCTGGGCATGATAAAGGACAAGTCGTCCATACTGCTCCTCGGAATAACGGTGGTGGAGGATATTCTGGCCATCAGCATCCTTGCAATCCTGCAATCAGTCGCGGCAAACGGCGGCCACGTGGAGCCCCTGAACCTTGCAATTTCAATCGGCATAGTGGCCGCGTTCATAGGAGGCGTTCTGGCCCTTGGGTCGCGCTTTTTCCCAAAGATAATCGACAGGGCCGGCAAGACGAACGACTACGCCCTTTTATTGATTGTTATCCTCGGCCTCGCGTTCGGGCTCTCTTTCATCGCAAACGGAATCGGGCTGTCGGTGGCGACGGGCGCATTTCTCGCCGGCGTGCTCGTGGCAGAGTCAAACAGCGCGGCAGTTGCAAGGATACTCACCCTGCCTCTGCGCGACATGTTTGCCGCCATATTCTTTGTCTCCATCGGCGCGCTCATGGACATCAGGACGCTTCCCGCCTACATCCTGCCTGCCGCCATACTGATATTCACCTCATTTGGAGCCAAGTTTCTCATAGTGACTGGCATACTGACCCGGGCGAAATACGACAGCGTCACGGCGCTTCGGACAGGCTTTGGCATGTCTGCTGCAAAGGGCGAGCTGTCGCTCGTGGTAGTCAAGGGAGGGCAGGACGTAGGAGCCATCAGTTCCACCATACTGCCGCTGCTCGGCGTCATCACGATAGTCACGACGTTCCTTGCGCCTTACATCATCAGGTTCGGTAGCAGGATAAGGATGCAGAGCGACGACAGCAGTAGCAAGACTGAAGAAAAGGCCGGCTAGCGGAATTTTCGCGCAAGCGCCGCGACCATGGCAGAGCCGGCAAATGTCGCCGTCCAGTACAGCCACAAATCCGAGACAGACCCGGAGAGAAGCGCCGGCGCAAGCGACCTTGCCGGGTTCATGGATGCGCCGGAAACAAAAGACAGGAACAGTATGTCCAGCCCCACGATGCCGCCGATGGCGACTCCGCTGAAACCTTTCAAACCTTTTGTGTGCACAACGACATAGATGACTGCCATCAAGAGCGCGGTGGCAAGGACCTCAACCGCTATTATGAGCGGGAGCGGAAACGAATAGTCGGGCGCGTTTGCCCCTAGGTGCGCCTCCGTGCCTATCGCAAGTGCGACAAACGCGCTTGCCAAGAGAGCGCCTGCTACCTCTGCCGCAAAATACACCGGGAACTGGCGCAGGGTTATGTGTCCTGTTATCAGAAAGCCAAGCGTCACGGCGGGGTTGAAATGCGCCATCGATATCTTGCCAAAGGCGTACACCATCAGCGCGACTGCTATCGCGGGGCATACTGCGGCAAAGGGCGTGCCGAGGATGCCGCCGAGCTTGGCATCAATAACTACAGAGCCGGTGGCAAGGACAACCACTACAAACGTGCCGGCCAGCTCGGCAAGGAACCTCTTTTTGTTCGAGGCCAGCCTAGCTGCTGTTGTTGTTTTCGAGGTCTCTGACAAGCTCTTTTACTCTTCTCTCGATGTCGTCGCGGATCTGGCGCACGCTTTCAATCGGCTTGCCCTTTGGGTCCTCCACGCTCCAGTCGATGGGGTTGTTGTTCAGGAGCAGGAGAGGGCATTCCGATCTGTCCATGCAGCCCATGTTTATCGCCTTGACCGACCTGTGTATCATGTCGTCGTCTATCACCTTGCTTTTTTGTTCGCTGATGTCGACTCCTGCCTCCCTCATGGCCTGCACCGCAAGCGGGTTTATCTCTTGCGCCGGCCGCGTCCCGGCGCTTATCGCCCTGTAGCCTTTTGGCGCGTATTTCCGGAAAAAGCCCTCTGCCATCTGGCTCCTGCCGGCGTTTTCGACGCACACAAAGAGCACGATCTTTTCCTTCATGTATATGCTCAGCAGCTGCAGCAATAACAGCAACATTCGCAATCGTCGTCGCATTCGCACTTGCTGCAGCAGCAGCTTTTTTCATCCTGTTGTTTTTCCATGCTAATGCTTTACTAGAGAAACTATTTAAGCTGTAAAGAGGAAACAAATACAGCTGGTGTAGAGATGGAAACCAAGAATAAACTGCCGATGGTCAACGGCTGCAGCTTTGACGGCTATGACGCTGCCTCTCTCATGTCGGAAACCGCACAGCTGCGCAGGATAATAACGAAAAGGGGCACGCTTGAGATCCTGATACCGCTATGCTGCACCACAGAGCCGGTGCGCTACAAGCAGTTCCGGGAGACGATAAAGGGGATTAGCAGCAAGACCCTTGCAGTCCGGCTCAAAGAGCTGGAAAAAGGCGGGATACTGGAGCGTAGGGCATACGGCGAGATCCCGCCCCGCGTAGAGTACAGGCTGACCGCAAAGGGTCAGGAGCTGGTCGAGTCCGTCATCCGCCTGCTCCAGTGGATGAAAAAGTGGTCATCATCGTCGTCTTCAGGCGCATAGCGGCAACGGCACAAACCCCGTCATGTCGTACGAGGAGAGCATGGCCATCATGTGCTCGCGCTCCTTGCGCCTCCTCTGCTCAAGCATCAGCCCGGCTATGTTCCTTGACCGCTCAAGGTGGTCAAACACTATGGTCGTGCAGCAGTCCATGCCCGCAAGGAGCCTGCCGATGACAGAAACAATCCTGCGCATGAGCGAGTCCCTTATCTCCGTCGTCCCGCGCAGCTGGTCCACTGTTGTTTTAGAGTCGCTTCTCACCTCGACCACTATGCGCCTCTTGCTTGAGCGCCTGAAGGCCCTGCGTATGTGCGCAAGGTTGTCCCTGAGCGCAAAATAGATTGCCAAAAGTTCCATCCGCTGCACGCCAAACCGCTCGTTCCTTGGCGAGGGGCGGACGGGCTTTATCGTACCCTTCTCGGTATGATGGTTGTACCAGGCTATGTAGCCGGACGGGGAGGCGTCAGCATCTATGATGATTGAGTGCTGCCTCACGTACTCTCTATGGGTTGCGGATAGTATATGAGCATATTCCCTAGAGAGGATTTGCCGCAGGTAGAAGCAATATTGACAACGGGGATCATATAGGAGAAACATAGAAGAAACATGGAGGAAAAAGAGGTTGATGGTGTGGCCCCGCAGCGTCATTATGGCGTGTGCGCTTCTGCTTTCGGGGTTTCCAGTCAACCTCATACGCACAGGATAGCAGGGACACTTGAGGGGGCGCAAAAGAAAAGCCTGCCCGACATAGAACACGTTCGGGCTGTAGATCTACATGCAACGCGTGCAGAGCTGAGCTCCGGCGAGGAAAAGCTGCACGGACGGACATGCGCTCGGCCCAACAATGCTGGACAGCATAATGCACGCAAGATGCGCAAGTGCCTAGCTTATCGTCTTTGTAAATTTTTCATAAAGCGCATCTCTTTCACTCTTTTCCTTCTGCAGCATCGCCTCCGCGCCCTTGACGCCTTGTAGGTATTCTATGGTGATGTCGCAGTCGTGTATCTGCCCGAGCATGGCCTGCAGCTCCTTGAGCCTTGCGACGGCGCTCTTGCTGTTGCCGCCGACGGCCTGTGCCACTTGCCTGCCGTGCTTTTTCCTGCGGCCGGCAGGGAGGATCTCCAGCACGTAGCGCAGCTTTTTCATGTCCTTGCGTAGCTCGTGGATCTCCTCCTTTTTGCTGCCGTCGCCTGCCACCGCCGGCAGGCGCTCTTTTATCGAGAGGGTCAGCCTCCCGGCGACCTTGTCCATCCTTGCGGCAAGCTCGTCCCCGTCGATGTTCTTTGCTGCTACCGTCTTGTTTTTCTCCACGGACCGCGCCAGCGCAAGCGCCCAGCCAAGAGCGGCCTTTCTCCTGCCTGCAACCGCGGAAACAAACTGCTGCTCGCCTCCCAGCGCTGTGACCCTCGCCCTGACTATGTCAAGGTCGCGCACGCGGCTGTTGGCGCGGAAAAACGCCTTGCACGCGTCTGCCCGTTTCCTGTTCCTCTTGCGCTCTTTTTTCGGCAGGAGAGAAAGCGCCGCCTCCAGGCGCCGGAGGGATGTCCTCATGGCGTGCACGTTCTCCTCGTCGCCGGGGTCGTCCAGGTACGCGGCAAGCCTCTTTTTTACGCGCGCCGCGCTTGTTTTGAGATTTTTTGCAAACTGCGTACCTCCATCGTCGTCAGGCATCTAAAGAAGCGCCCTGCTTGGACGCGCCGATTCCAGAAAAGCGTCTATGCGCTTTTGCAGGTCGGCGTTTGTCTCCGGTATCGACCTGTTGCCGTCTATTATCACCAGGTTGTAGCGTTTTTGCATCCTGCGGAACTCTTTGGCTATCATGGCCTGGTATTTCATGAAAGACTCGAACATGTCGTCAGCAAGCCCCATGTCGGCACCCGACTCGTAATAGTCAAGGTACGCGTTCTTTTGAAAGACGCGGTGGACAAGCTCCTCCGGCGTGACGTCGAGGTAGAACACGAGGTCGGGAACTATCGCAAACGAGAACAGGTTGTGCGACCAGCGCCTGCTGATGCCCCTCACCGCCTCCCTTGCAAGCAGCGTGTAAATATAGCGGTCGGCAAGCACGATGTACCCTGCGCGCAGCGCCGGGATTATCTTGTTTTCAAGCTGGTCCGCAAAGTCGGCCGCGTAAAAGAGCGAGAGCGTCTTTCTGCCGGCAAAATTAGTCTTGGCCTCCAGTATCCCCTCGCTTATCAATTCTGAGCGCTTTAATCCAGTATTCAAGACGGCATGGCCGGCAGCTTCTAGCTTGGCCGTTATCAGCCCTATCTGGGTGCTCCTGCCGGACGCATCAGGCCCCTCTATCACTATGAGCCTGCCCTTGACTTCGGTGTCGCCGATGTAGGGTATGCCGTGGCCGTAGAACTGGAGCGTCCTTGCTGCCGCCGGAGTTGTCGCCCTGCTGCGCCTCACTCTGCGGGCACCTCCTGCTGTTGTTGTTGCTGCTTGCCCCGGAAAAACTGCCTCGGCAAAAGCTCCGTCACCTTTTGCCGCATGACCTTCTGCTGTTCCTCGATGTCAGCCGTGCCGTCAATAACGACAAAGTTCTCCGGCCCGACCATCGAGTCGTATTGCTCCACAATCCTGCTCTGGAATATCCTGTAGCTTTCATAAGGGTCGTTGCTCAGGTTCAGGTCCATGCCTGCCTCATAGTATTTCAGCTTTGGCCTGTTCTTCACTATCCTGTCAAACGCCACGTCCACCGGCACGCGGAAATAGAACGAGATGTCCGGCTTGACCGCAAAGTCGTACATGTGGCGCACCCAGCGCGGGTGGCAGCCCCTGACAACGTCGCGGGCAAACGCCGTGTAGATGTACCGGTCAGCAAGCACAATGTACCCCGCGCGCAGGAGAGGCAGGATGTGGCGCTCGTACCTGTCGGCAAAGTCGGTGGCGTGCAGGAGGCTGAACGTCACCGGCGTCAGCAGGGCCTTCTTCTTGCCCTTGGACGTTATCTCCTTCACCGTCTCTGACGAGTTCCACTCGGTAAAGAACACCGGCAGACCCATGTACCTGAACCACTTTTCAAGCAGGCGTATCTGCGTGGACTTGCCGGACCCGTCCACGCCTTCCACTATTATCAGCCTGCCCGGTATTTCGCGGTTTTTGTTGCTAACAGTCATATCATGCGATCACCCTGACCTCCTGACGATGCTTTTTTGATGCGGAGGAGCCGTTTGTTGTCGCGACCTGGCAGCTTGCGTTGACGTCGAAAGCGCGCTCGAAATTGCGCAGCGCGCTTGCAAGCAGCGTCGCCGGGACTGCCTGTTTGCCGCCCTGCAAGATCTTTATCGCGACCTTTTTGCCGCTTGTCGACACGCGCGCCATCGCCTTTGTCCTCTCCAAGATCTCCGAGAGCGCGATGCACGCCGCGATTTTTTCAATCGACTTTTTGTTTTGCGGGTCCAGGATAGAGCCGTACCTTGAAAACAGCCAGTCCACCGTCTTTTCCTTCTTGGTGTGGATTATTGCAAGCGCGAGGATCAGCTGCTCCCTGTGCGTGAGAAACGCGCTGTCCTCGTCCATCAGCAGGTAAAAGAGGTTGCTCAGGTTGGTGACGGTTGGAAGGGTGGCCATCTCCTTGAGCGC
>DASUXB010000018.1:0-3990 GCA_036378195.1 Nitrososphaera sp. | reverse complement strand
GCGACGTCGAGCGCGGAAGTGCCGGGACTCAGGTCGATGCTGGCGACGCCTCTTGACATTATCTCGCTTACTGCGCTCATGGCAGTATATTCTTTGCACGGCGTCGCTAATATGCACACACATACTAGGAAGAATGGTAGTATAGTCTGTAGCGCCCGCTTGTCTTTTCGTCGGTGTACGACCAGTCTAGGTCGTGGATTTCCTGCATCTCCTTTTTCCCCGTGTCGCCGAGGTTGTCGTACGCCTTCATGCCAACCATTACGCTTCCAGATGGGGCGAATGCGAGCATCTTTGCCGCCATGCTGATGTTTGAGCCAATGATGTCGATATGCGAGTTTTCAATGCTCTTTCCGTACAGCACAACCAAGACCTCGCCATAGTCCATCGACACCTTTACTCCAAGCTCTGGCAGGTCGTGCGACTTTAGCGCGGGGTTGATGCCGCCGCTGATGGCCTCAAGCATTGTCCGCCCACATTCAAGGGCATTCTTGCATGCCTGCTCGACGTCGTGCACTGCCGGGAAAAGGGCAATGACTGCATCGCCCACGTATTTCAGCACGTACCCGCCATAGTTTGACACAAGGAGGCTCATCTCCTGCGAGAACAGCTGCAGTATGAGTGCAAGCTGGGTCGAGGGCACGCTCTGGGTAAGTCTGGTCGAGCCGTCGATGTCGACGTAAAGGACGACGACATTCGTCTTCTGGTTTGCGTGCCGGCGCAGGTAGCGCTTGCACAGTGCAGTAGACAGGTCTATCTGCACGCCCTTTTCTATGGTGCGCTCGGCCCTTGCCTGTATCTGCTTGAGGTCGATGGTGGGTGAGAGCAAGGCGCTTGATCCTACCGTCCCCTTTCTAGGGTAAAAAGATTTGCCCGAACGCTCATGAACCCATGTTACATAAGATATATCTGCAAGCAGCATAGGGCGTACACGCAATGGCAAGCGCCAAACAACAGGCAGCAATACTCGGCCTGAGCGCAATCCTTGTGGTGGGAGTGGTGTTTTCAGCCTTCCTGTCCGGCAGCACTGCGCAGGCTCAGAGCGACAAATCTCAAGGTGAGAAAATGAAAATGTCTGACCGCATTATGGCGGCGATGAAGGACGGTAAAAAGATAGTCGCAAGCGGCGTGATTTCGACGATGCAGACCGGGACAGACGGCGCACACTGGCTGGTCTACGGCCCGTGGAGGATGATAGTCACCCAGCCAAACAGCGGAGGCGAGGGCTCGAACCCGAACGTGGCGTTCAACGCGTCGGTGAGGATGGTCATGACGGACGGCAGCGCGATGCACAAGCACATGATAAGCAATTTCAAGGTGGGCAATTGGACTTCAGACGACTCGTCGATAACCCTTCAGGGCAAGGCCACGATAACCACGAAAGACGGGCCGGTGGAAGTGCCACTCACTATAAAGATACTGCAAAAGCAGGTTATAGTGATAACCCTCGACACGAGCGTCCTGAACCACTTTGGGGAGACTCCGCTCTACGGTCTGGTCGGCATGGTAAGGACGCCAGCGGAAGGTAACTGATCTAACCTACACTCCTCTTTCTTTTCTTCTTATTTTTTCTTGTCTTGCCGCGCCTTTTCGTGGCCTTTCTGCGCAGCTTCTTTGGCGCCGTCGTACGCTCTCGTGCTCACCTCCGCGCCTTTCTCAATTCCCTTCTTGCCAAGCTCCGCGCCTTTTTCAACGCTCTGCTCTGCAGCGTCCTTTAGTTTTTTGAGAAGCCCCATATGCAGGCCGTTCTACGAACCTTCTATATTAAATTGACCGAAGTTGGTTCTATAGTGTGTGTGCCAACATGCCGTAAATTGCTCTAAGGATTATCCAAACTACACTTGGTGCGTGTGTATGTAAAGCACATGACAAAATCTTGTGATATTATCTATCGTGTTTTTCGTGAGCCATTATGGTGGCAAGGGCCGCGCTTTTTGCGGCAAGCTCGGCCACCTTGCCCTTTTCTGCGCTCCCGATTATCACCGCGTCGCCTTCCTGCGGCTTTAGCGTCTCGGCAAGCTCTTTTTTGAGCATCTGCTCCTTTTTCAGCGGGTCCTGCCCGCTGTCGGGCATGGCAAACCTGCCGTCCCGGTACAAAAGGGTGGTCGCGCCAGTGGCGCCCATCTTTATTGCCGCATCGCGCTGCTCAATCCCAGACCTGACTGCAAAGCCAAACTCGCGCAAAAGGACTGCATAATTGTATCTGCCAAGTGCTACCTGCAGCCGCGGTAGGTCCATCTCCGCCGGAATTGCTGACGCAAGGCCCTCAAAGATTCCCGTGCCCTTGGCGGTCATTTTCGTGCCGCCGTTTGAAGTCTCTATCAGGCCGCCCATCTTCATGTGCTTGACAAGCGTCTTTACCGCGCCACCGCCGAGGGCAAGCTCTCTTGCAAGCGCGTCCCTGCTCACGTGTCCGCGCCTGCTCATCAGCTGCATTGCCACAAAGACGTGCACCTCGCCAAAGGAGAGGAGCCTGCTAGGGGCGTACCTGCTCGCCACTTTTTCAAGCGCCCGTACATAGGTGTGCACCCTCTTTGAATGCCAAGACGGGCATTTATGCGCCGCGCAGGAGTTGGATAAACCGTCCAGTTGGACAAACTATCTCATTCTTTATATAGCGCCCACCTGCAAGCGAAATAGAATGTCATTTATTAACCAGATCGCACGAGCAACGGAAGGCGTTCCCAAGGTGGCCGTCGGCATTCTGCTTGGCATCCTTGTATTCGGCATCTTTGTGGTGGGCTTTGACCAGGGCCAGCTGTTCGCGCTGGCGCAGGGCGGTTCTGCCGACCCATCCAGCCCCGGGCTGATGCACGAATTTACGCACGACACTAGGCACGCCGCAGGATTCGCATGTCACTAAGGTCTGAGAAACTAGATGAAGACCCTCACTTTTATTGCCATTTCTCTTTTATCTGGAATTATCGCTGGAACCGTTCTGGCGCTTGTCAACCAAGTAGTTGTAGGGCCGTTCATCGAAAGGGCGATAGGCATTGAAAACCAGAAGGCAATAGCGCAGGGCGAGATAATAGACCCCGTCGCCATGGACGCATACAGGCTGTGGCAGAAGGAAGGAAGCGTTGCCGCAGGCGCGCTCCTTGGGCTTTCGTATGGCGCCCTTTTGGGCGTGGTGTTTGCATATTCCCGAAAGAGCCTCCCGGGCAAGAACCATGTCGCAAAAGCAGTAGTGCTTGCCGGGATAATGTGGGTCGTGATATATCTTGCAGTCGCAGTAAAATACCCTGCAAACCCGCCAGCAGTCGGCAACCCGGACACAATCAACCTGCGCATGACACTCTATGTCGCCATGCTGGGGATTTCTGGCGCCGCGGCGCTTGGCTCTGCGTTCATTTACAAAAAGATGGGATCAAAAAGCGCGGCAAGAAAGGCAGTCGCTCCCGCAGTGTACGTCGCGGTGGTAATTGCGGCTGTCTTTGCGCTTCCGGCAAACCCCGACCCGGTCACTGCGCCCATGGACCTCGTCAACGGCTTTAGGATTGCAAGCGCCTCCACAATGGCGATGTTTTGGCTGGTCCTCGGGGCGGTCCTCGGCGTGCTGTGGGACAGGACAAAGCCACACGAGACTGCGACTGTAAAGGCGCTCTAGACAAATAAGAGATATACCCGGCAACCTGATACCGATCTCGATAAAATGCCAACAATAAACGTCAGCCGTGAAATCGGGGCGCCGGTCGACAAGGTCTGGAACATAATCTCAGACGTCGACAACGAGGCGCAGTACTGGCACGGCACCAAGTCGGTCCGCAACATCCGCAAGGAAGGCAGCGTCATCCAGCGTGAAGTGGTTATCGCATTCAAGGATGCCAAGACGATGCAGACAGTCACCCTGAACCCGATGACGTCTGTCGACACAAGGATAACCGAAGGGCCGATAACCGGGAGCAGGATAGTAACCCTGAGCCCGGCAGAAGGCGGCAGCAAGACTAGAGTCGACGTGGCATGGGATTTCAAGCTTGCAGGTCTGCTGTCAGT
>DASUXB010000017.1:0-11404 GCA_036378195.1 Nitrososphaera sp. | reverse complement strand
GGGATACGCAAAGATTCCATGCCAACAGCATACGTCCTTATCAACTGCGACCTTGGTTCTGAAGAAGACATCATAAGGGACCTGAAAAAGCTGCCGGAAGCAGTGGAGGTGAGCGGTGTGTACGGCGTATACGATATTATCGCCAAGATACGCTCTGACACCATGGACAAGCTGCGGGAAACCATCACCTGGCATGTACGCAAGATAGACAAGGTGCGCTCGACTCTGACCATGATAGTGATAGAGGGCCAGGGAGAGAAGAAAAAGTAAGTTACTACAAGAGCGCCTTTATCTGGGCCGCAACCGCCGCGGCCTCTGCCTCTGTGTTGAAAAAATGGGGCGCGGCTCTGATTATCTTTCTTCCCACGACTTCGCGCTGTGCAAGCACCGTTCCGCTTTCTTCCAGCTTGCTCACTATCACCGACGGGTCCTTTGGCACCGAAAACGTGACTATGGACGTGCGCTTTTCCGCGTCGTCTGGCCCGTAAAGCGTGACGCCCTGGATTTTGCTCAGCTCCTGCCTTAGCGCCTCTGCGACCTTTATGTTTGCGGCGCGCACGTTGTCGATGCCGACCCTGAGCACGTAGCGCAGCGCCGCTTCAAGGCCGGCCGCGCCAGGGTAGTTGCGAAAGCCTGTCTGAAGCTTGTGGGGCATCTCCCTGACTGCGATTATGCCGCTGTCTGAAACGGTGGCCGACTCGCCCCCGATTGACGGCGGCTCTATCATCTCTGCGGCTTTTTTGTTGCAATACAGCACTCCGATTCCCATTGGCCCGCAGAGCCACTTGAAGCCGGGAAACGCCATAAAGTGGCAGCCAATCCGCCTGACGTCTACCTTGATGGTGCCGGCAGTCTGCGCCGCGTCCACGCAAAACAGGGCGTTGTTATCGTTTGCTATCCTGCCAACCTCTTCAAGTGGCAATATTGCGCCAGTGTTGTACAGCGCATGGCTCATCGTGACGAGCCTGCTTCCTCTGACTGATTGTTCCAGTTCACCCATGTCGAAAAAGCCGTTTTCATCTATGGCAAGCTCCTTCAGCACCACGCTTTTCTGCGACAGGCGTAGCCATGGCAAATAGTTGGCGGGGTGCTCGTGCCTGCCTCCCCTTGTGACTATCGCGTCGCCCTTTTTCCAGGAAATCCCGTTTGCGACGATGTTGAGGCCCTCTGTCGTGCTCTGGGTGAGGACAACTTCTTCCGGCTCGCAGTTTATCAGGTGCGCCACCCGGGTCCGGAGCTCTTTTAGGAGCGACGTGATATAGTCGGATGTCGCCTGCGCGTCAGGGCCCTCGTCGGCGCACTTTACCATAAAGTCCGTCGTGGCCTTGACCACTGCAAGCGGGGTCGGCGCCACCGCGCCGTTGTTCATGTATATCATTTTTTTTGTCATTGGAAAGTCGAGCCGCAGGTCGGGCTCTTCAGGGGCTGCTGCTGTCATTTTATATCCTTCTTCCTCGGTAGTTTTTTTTGCAGTTGGGCGCATATAATCTTGCCAGCCTGCTGAGCAAAAAAGGCCTCAACACGCTCCTTTTCAGCGACCCGTACGCAAAACTATGCTGCACATCGATGCTTGCCGGGCAGGGCAATACGGTTTATTTCGACCTTGACACGGCGTTTTCCGCGTACCTGAACGCTGGCCTTGTAAAGGCGCAGGACGTGGATGTCTACCTTCCCTCGGAAGGTCGGTTCATGGATATGCTAAAGGACGTGCTGGCAAGGATGGAAGGGCGCTCCCTTGTCATCTTTGACTCGATAAACAGCCTGTACACGATGTATTATAGTTACTACCTGCGCAACGAAAGGGCGGGGGGCGGCAACATCAACCACCTGCTATCGGTACTTCTCATGTTGCTGGTGAGGCAGGGGGTGTCGCTTGGCGTGCCGGTGCTTGTGACTAGCATGCTGCGCTTCCGCAAGGAGGGCGGATGGAAGCAGTCGCCGGCGAGCCGGCGTCTCTTGCAGAAAAAGAGCGCGACGCGACTGCAAGTGGAACGCGTCGAGAACGAAATTGTCGTACAGGTGCTGGAGCACGAAAAGGTCCCTACGGGGACTTCGCTTTCCTTTGAAATCACAGCTTTACGTTGACGAGCAGGTAGCCTAACATCAGCGAGACTGCGACGATGCCAAAGCCGCCTGCAAGCATTATCCTCTGCGCCCTTGCGCCCGCGGACTTGCCAGCCCTGTGGAGCATGAACATGCCTGCAAGTCCTATCACCAGTATCAGGGTTATCGCGGCCGTCTCTCCCGGTGTCTGTACCGATCTGGAGGGCACGATGAACGCGGCTACTCTAGAGCCTTCCGTCATGGCGTTTACAATGCCTGACGAGAACGCAAAGAACGCAATTATGTACCCGGCCGCCACAACCGCGGCAATCTTTGATGCGCCGGCAAACAGGGACATCTTTCTATCTCTGCAACCCTTAAAGTCGGGTCACTAAATAAACCTTGCAATGAGCAAGTGCGCCGCCTGCGCAAGGGAAACCGACGGCAGCGGCAGATATTGCAGTTATCACGCAAGGGCCCTTGGGCAATTGAAAAGCCATTATGATTCCTGGGTGAACGCGTACGGCTGCATTTCGTGGCAGGAATATGTGAAAAGACTGCACAAGATGGAAGAAACGGGGCAGTGGATTAAAGAGGTAATTGAAGTGGAAATGAAAAAGGAAGAAGGGTAGTGGGGCCGGACACCTTACATGTCCATGCCGCCCATTCCGCCCATGCCACCCATACCTCCCGGCGGCATGGCCGGCGCTCCTCCCGACTTGCTTGAGGCAATCACGTCGTCGATCCTCAGGATCATCGACGCGGCCTCTGTAGCAGATTTGATTATCTGCTCCTTGACTGCAAGCGGCTCGACGACGTCGAGTTTGGACATGTCGGCGACCTTGGCGTTCCTTGCGTCGACTCCTGTCCACTTGCTTCCCTTGCTCTGCTTGGCGCGCAGTTCCGTAAGCGTGTCAATCGGGTCCATGCCGGCGTTCTCGGCAAGCGCAAGAGGTATCACTTCGAGCGCCTCTGCAAATTTTTCTGCGGCAAGCTGCTCCCTGCCGGAGAGCGTGCTGGCCCATTCGCGAAGCCTCGCTGCCGCATAGGCTTCTGGCGCGCCCCCGCCTGCCACGATGGCCGGCTTTTCAAGGACATCTTTTGCTACCATGAGGGCGTCGTGGACGGACCTGTCTGCTTCATCTACGACACGCTGCGAGCCTCCGCGGATGAGAATCGTCACGGACTTGGGATGCTTGCACCCTTCGATAAAGACCCACTTGTCTGTCTCTACTTTACGCTCTTCCACAAGCTCGGCAGAACCGAGGTCCTTTGCAGTCAAATCGTCAAGGTTGTTGACCATCCGTGCACCCGTCGCGCGGGACATTTTTGTCATGTCGCTTTCCTTTACGCGCCTCACGGTAAGGATGCCTGCCTTTGCCAGGTAGTGCTGGGCGATGTCGTCAATGCCTTTCTGGCAGACGACCACGTTTGCGCCCGCCTTGACCACCTTGTCGACCATGCCCTTGAGCATCTTGTTTTCCTCCTCAAGGAACATCTTCATCTGGTCCGGAGAGCTGATGTTTATCTTGGCGTCAAACTCGGTCTTTTCAATCTCTAGCGCGGCGTTTATCAGCGCAATCTTGGCCTTCTCGATGCGCTTTGGCATCCCGCCGTGCACGACTTCCTTGTCAAGCACGATGCCTTTTATCATCTTGGTATCGCGGATAGAGCCTCCTGCCTTCTTTTCTACCTTGATGTCGTCCACATCCATCCGAAAGCCGGTGTCGGTTTTCTCTGCCACAGAGAGCGCGGCGCTCACCACGATGGCTGCAAGGTCGTCTGCTTCCCTTGACACTATCTTGGTCTGCATCGAGGTCCTTGCTACCCTGGCAAGCTCGTTCTTCTCGTTGCCCTCTATCTTTTGCGCGATGCTGTTCAGAACTTCAATAGTCTTGGCGGCGCTCTTGCGATAGCCGTCCACGATTATGGTCGGGTGGACGTCTTTGTTGATAAGCTCCTCTGCTTTCTCGATGAGGGCGCCTGCGAGTACCACCACGGAGGTCGTGCCGTCGCCGACCTCGTTGTCCGTCGCCTTGCTAATCTCGACCATCATCTTTGCCGCCGGATGCTGCACGTCTATCTCTTTCAAGATGGTAGCACCGTCGTTTGTTATCGTGACATCGCCAAGGCTATCCACCAGCATCTTGTCCATGCCGCGTGGGCCAAGCGAGGTCCTGACTACCTCTGCGATCAGTTTCGCTGCCGTGATGTTATTCTTCTGGGCGTCACGACCCTTCGTCTGGGACGCTCCCTCTTTCAAAATCAGTACTGGCATTCCGCCTGCTGAAGCTTGTTGTATTGACATTTTTCATATTCCTCCTAAAATAGGCAAAATAATTTCACCTTTGGCGGATATTTTAGCCTTGCGACGATATTCGGATCATATGACGTCATGGCGTCTTGACGAGCCTTATCCTGGCGATGCCGTTGAGGTACTGCACGTCCTCGACGGTCGCGCCGGCGGCCGTGTCCGGGAGTTTTGCCTCCATCTCGTATCTGCGCGAGCCGTTTGCGGTAATCCTGACAAGCTTTGATTCCTGCTCGTACGTGGCCTTTATTGCAGACGCGTCGGCGACACCCTTTATCTCTGCTATTATCTCGTAATAGCTGGGGCCCTCTATGACTTCCGGGGGCGTCTCGCTCACCACGTCTTCAAGCTTGGGGCGCATCTTTTTCACGGGTGGCTTGTACATCGTGCCCTTGCCGGCAAGGCTCGCCAACTTGGGCAGGATAAAGCTCCTCCCGGCAAGGCCGGTCGCCGCGCCAGCGATAAAGCCTCCGACGTGCGCTAGGTATGCGACACCCGAGTCGCCAAGCGGACCAAACTGCCCGATGATTCCAAATATCAATTGCAGCGCAAACCAGAACGGTATGTAGATGAGCACGGGTATGCGCACCGTGTAGATGAAAAACGCCGTGATTATGGTGTATATCCTTGCCCTTGGGAACAGGACCATGTACGCGCCAAGGACTCCGGATATCGCGCCCGATGCCCCGACTGCCGGCACGCTCCCGTCGCCGGTGTACACTGCGACTGCGCTGTGCAAGAGCGCGGCCGCAAAGCCCCAGCCGATGTAGAGCAGGATGTATTTTACGCGCCCAAACTTGTCCTCGATGTTGTCCCCAAAGACCCATAGGAATACCATGTTGCCTATGATGTGGGCTATGCCTCCGTGCATGAACATCGAAGTCACGACAGTAAAGGCGCTTCCCGGCCATTCGGAGAATAGCCTGTCCGGCACGGTGCCGTACGTGAAGAACATCCGGTTTACGGCCTGCTCGTCCGTGAAAAAGCTTGTCACCGACGCCTGCCAAATGAAAACCGCGACGTTGATTCCAATCAGTGTGTAGTTGAGCCACGGCCTGCCGTGTATTCTCTCCGTGTCGTCGTGGATTGGAAACATATGCTAGCGCGTTACCTTTACCACAAACTTACAGGAATTAAGTCTTTAGCCAAATCCGAACGGGTTCGTGCTCGGCATGTCCCCGCCGCCCTTTTCGCTGTGCGCTTTTCTCATGTGGCGCTTCATGCGCTCCTTGTCGTCAAACTTCATGTCGCAGTACTGGCACTTGAAAGTCGTCTTCCCGTCTTGATCTTTTTTCCTGCCAAAAAGTCCCAAAATGACCTCCTGCCTCCTCTTTGTGTGCTACTCCATGACTATCATGGTAAGCGTCGACTTTACTCCGTTGAGCTTGCGCAGCTTCCATGTTATGGTCTCCTTCACCTTCTCCATCGCGTCAGCCTCGACCTGGGCTACGATGTCATAGACGCCGTACACCTGGTAGACTTCCTTGACGCCTTCCATCTTTTTCAGCTCGCTCACCAGCGAGTCCTCGCTTCCAAGCTCGGCGTTCATGAGTACGAAGGCTTTTGGCATAGGCAGTCTTTGCCTCCGGCGTATAAAAACTTGCACTTGATTTTCTGCTCGTTGTGCGGGCGCGTTTTTTCACACTTCGTGTTTTAGCTTGCCTTCGTCAAACGCGTCCGCGCTTTCCCACTGGTGGTTGAAAAAGTCGTTGCACCATTCCAGAAATTCCTCGCTTTCTCCGTAGAACATGACGTTGAGGTCCGGCTCTCCCTTTTGGTTCGGGAACATCACGCACCCCTGCTTTTCATTGAATATGGCCATCACCTTGACGTCGGCAAGCATCCTGCGCTCGACTAGACCCTTGGTGATGAAATTGCGCCAGCCTACCTTCTGAAGAAGCTGCGTCCTGCCCTTTGGCACCACAGCGTTTGACGCAAATATGTATGAGAACTTTACTCCCTCGTCGACCCTTGCGCTTATCGTCTCGATGAGGTCGAGGGGCACCTGCGCCATTATCTCCTTGATAAATGTGTCAGAGCTGCTGTACAGAGTCTTCCAGCGCTGGAGTATGGCCATCACACCGTGCACCATCTCGCAGCTGCGGAACGAGCCCAGGCGCTGTACGAACTTGGGCGGAAGGTCGCCGAGGCTATGGTCTGCAAAAAAGTCGCGGTGCTTGTAGAGAAAATCGTAGCTAGGCACCAGCGAAACTACGGTCCTGCCGTACGCGGTAAGCACCAGCTCGCCCTCTTTGCCCTTTGACACGAGCCCTGACTCTATCAGCCTGGTCATGTTCCTGTGGGCCTCTTGCATGGTCGCGTCAAGCTCTGACGCAAGCTGTGACAGCCGATAGTCCTTTTCGCCAAGCCTCGATAGCATGGCGAGGCGCAAGTCTCCTGCAAGCTCGAAGAAAAGCGAACCTACGCCTCCGGTGGGCTGCTCCGCTGCCATATGACCGTCACTTTTTACAATGCCCGGGTTTAAAAGTCTGTCAAAAGGGTGCCGTGAGAAGGCAACAGGAACGATTATAATTTGGGTAAACACACCCGCATCGTAATATGGGCGATAAAAAGTCTATTTCCGCGCTTGTAAGCGGCGGAGAGGCCAACGCAGGCCCGCCACTTGGCCCGGCATTGGGACCGATGGGCGTAAACGTCCTGCAGGTGGTCAATACCATTAACGAAAAGACCAAGGATTTCCCCGGCATGAAGGTGCCAGTAAAGGTCGAAGTGGACGCCGAGACTAAAAAGTTCACGGTCGAAGTCGGCATCCCGCCGACTGCCGCGCTCGTGGCCAAGGAATCCGGCATCCCAAAGGGCTCTGGCACTGCAGGCAAGGACTATGCAGGCGACCTCTCGATGGCGTCGGCGGCGAAAATCGCCAAGATGAAGATCGAAGGTTCGTACGCCAAGGACGTCAAGGGCGCCACCAAGGAAGTAATTGGCTCGTGCGTCAGCATGGGCGTCAAGGTGGAAGGCAAGCCTGCCAAAGAGGTCTATCCTGACATTAACGCCGGCAAGTACGACGACCTGCTGAAATAATTTTTTTATCTCCTCTCTTCCTTTTTGCGACGAAATCGTAATAACCAAGAAGGCCCTTTCCGTACGTCATTATTTGATCCGTCTAGCAGCGGTTTTGCTCCTTGCCCTGGTCGCCTCAGCCTTTGTCGCGCCAGCGTACTCGCTTGCGCCAAGCAGGGAGCAGGTCATGTCTGGAATATCAGAATCTCTGCCTCTGTCCTCGCTCCCGGCGCGGGCGCCAGCTGCTGCCCCTACGGACACGGTGAACATCCTTGGCCACAGCGTGCCAAAAAGCGCAATTAAGTCTGACTTTGGCTCTATAAACCTCGGCAACCTGCAGTACAACGGCGACAACGTCGGCAGGACGCTCTTGCTTGGCCCCGGCGACCCCCGGGCCCTTGCAGGCGCGCACGTGGTGGGGATGGGTGGAAGTCCGGAGCAGGGGCCGTTTCTTGGCGTGGCGTTTTCTAGAAACCCGCTTGCGCAGGGCAGCGGCTTTTCCTACGCGACGGACATGCCCCTTGCCTTTGATTCCCTACCTCAAAACATTGCAGGCGAAGGAGAAGGATCAGGGGGCCGGCTCTCTGGCACATCGATAATAGGAGCCGACCGCGCCGCGTCATTGTACAATGCCACCGGCGACGGGGTCAAGGTGGCCATAGTGGATACAGGCTCGGACTTTTCCAACCCTGACATGCGCGACGCGGTTGCAAGGGACGCCAAGGGGGTGCCTATAATGCTTGACGCAGACGGGCAGGGCCTCGTCCTTACAAAGGCGAAATACGTCGCAAACATCAACCAGCAGACCGGCGTGATAATGAACTACACTACCGTCGACAACAATGGCAAGGTAAAGCTGCCAGAGAACATGACTTCGTACACCTACGTCAACGGTACAGGCGTCTATCTAAAGACGACCGAGGGCAAGATACCCGTCTACAACATGCTGTATCCAGTCTTTGGCGCGCCGATGCTCAGTGCCACTGCAAACGTCGACTGGAAGATAGGCAAGAGCCCGACCGACTATATCCGCTCTATGAGCGGGGTCTACCACTTTGGGGTGGCGTACGAGGCTACTGAGAAGCTTGGGACCATATCGTTCGCCCTTATACCGGTGCTGGTGGTGGACAGCAAAGAGCCGGGCGTGTACGACACCATAATCGCAGACATGTCGTACGGCTGGTTCACCTTTACGCTTGGAATAGCAGGCGCGCTCCCGCAGACTAGCTACCTGCTGCCGACCCAGCTCACCTTTGACTTTACAGACGAAAAGCCGTTCAAGCTAGGCGACGGAAACGAGTTTCTGACCTACGACTATAACGGCGACGGCGTCCCGGACTATTCTGCAGGCACCGCCGGCGCAAGGGTGCTTGACATCTGGCGCGTGACTGACAACAGGACACAGGTGGTAGTGGCTGACAAGTCCGGGGTCACTGGCGCAGTCTCGGCAAAACTGCTGGAGCCGATGGACCCCAACGGCAACTATTTCGGCCTGATGTTCGACTTTGCAGGCCACGGAACGAGCACGGCGGCCACGGCCGCGTCAAGGGGGCATACCCAGTATGGCATTTACCACAACTCTACTCGCTATGCCCTTCCAGGCGCGGCGCCGGGAGCAAAGATAATACCGGTCAAGTCGTTGTGGATGGGCGACGCGCTATACGGCTGGCTATGGGCTTCCGGCTTTGACCTGAAAGACGATGGCAGGTGGGCCTACACGGGCGACCACAAGGCCGACATCCTGAGCAACAGCTGGGGCATATCCGACTTTCCGCTTTTGAAATACGGCCCCGGATACGACATACTGAGCGTCTTTTCGTCGCTCCTTATGGTGCCACACGCCCTTGCCAAGGACTATCCCGGGACGCTTGTGGTGGACAGCGTAGGCAACAACGGGCTTGGCTACGGGAGCGTGGGTGCACCAAACACGTCGCCACTTGGAATCTCTGTGGGTGCGACTACGAACAACGTGCACCTGCAGTACGGGCCGTTTGCCAACATCACCCGCTTTGGCCCGTCGGCTGCAGCCTACGACGACGTTGCCGAGTTTTCAAGCAGGGGCCCAAGCCTGCTTGGAGATCCCAAGCCGGAGTTGATGGCGATAGGCTCGTACGGATTTACGCCAACCGACGTGACTGCAAAGAACCTCGAATCGAAAAAGGGCGACCCCAACGACGACGGCGCATTTTCGCTCTTTGGCGGGACCAGCATGGCGGCCCCGATGGTCGCCGGCGCCGCAGCGCTCGTGGTACAGGAGATGAAAGAAGCAGGCAAGGCGCCTGACCCGTTTACGGTAAAGAGCATCCTGATGTCTACCGCAAAGGACCTGAAGAACGACCCGTTCGTGCAGGGGGCAGGCAGGGTGGACGCGCTTGCCGGCGTCAAGCTTGCCCGGGGCGACGCAGGGTTTTCGATATACACGGACGACACGGCAAAGACGATAATCGACTCGCTCCGGCCGTCGATAATGACGTACGCGCCCGCCCTTGGCATAATCAACAACGGCTACTCTCTCCAGATCCCCGGAACGGTCCCTGCAACAATAGATGCGGCAAGAGAGACGCGCTGGTTTGCCGGCACAGTAGAGCCTGGAAAGCAGGCGTCAACTGACATTACCATCGAAAACCCGTCAAGCAAGGAGATCAAAGTGCAACTCTCAAGCACGGTCGAAAAGCTGGTGGCGCGCTATGAAGCCAAGAACGTGACCAAGCTGTTCCAGATGGACCCGACGCACAGCAACAAGACGTTCGGCTACGAGCCCAACTACTACGACCTTGAAAAAATGGCAGGAGGCAGGCTTCCAGACTCTGACCTGGTAGTTGCCCGTGTAAACTTTCCGTTTTCCAGTTTCATGAACCAGACGCAGCTGTTCGCAGACAACATGCGCATCGCCTCCGTTTACGGCTATGATTGGCATGACTCTAACAAGGACGGTAAGGTGTCCTACGGCGAGATAGAGCTGATAAACAGGGGAGGAGCATGGGGCACCACGCAGGAGGTGCGCATAGGTGACCCGAAGGACAAGTTCACCGGCACGCCTGTTGTGGGCGTCTACCCCGTGCCCACCGTGTTCTCGTTCTGGTCCGGCGACAAGCTAGTCAACTCGACTTCGATGAACTACACCCTTACCGTGGAACTGTACAAGCGCGCGCCAAACCCTGACGTACAGCTCGACAAGGGGGCTGTCACAGTCCCGCCGGAAGGGACCGCCAAGGTGCACGCCAGTATAGCCGTGCGCAACGACACTCTGTCCGGCGTATACTTTGGCGAGATAATGGCAAAGGGGCCCGGCCACACGGTGGCAATGCCCGTAAGCTATGTAGTTGCCACAAAGCCTGTTCCAAAGGACGTTCCGGTGGTATTGTCGCCGCCAGACCCCGAGCAGGGGTCCAAGGTCGTTGATGAGGGGTCGCTTGGCTTAAAGCCAAACGGCTATGTGGGTGGCCTCTCGGACATGGTGTCCCGCTATGCCGCCGGCGACTGGCGCTCGTATTACTTTACCGTCACCGACCCGACCGTGACGGCGATGACCCTGAAGGTGTCATGGCCGCACAACTCGACGAGCGTAAACGCCATGGCGTACGGCCCCGATGGCAAGATGGTCGCATCAAGCGTGCCGGCAGGCGTGTTCCAAGAGTTTTCCAACTGGCCGAGCAACGACTGGCTCGGGACTTCTTCATTCAGCGAGGGAGGCGCGTTCTTTTTCAGCCAGAACGCCGGCGAGCGCTCGACCGTCCTGCAAGTGCCTGTGAACGGGACGGGCACCTACTCGCTTCTGGTGCACAACACGCTGTTCCATGGCGAGAGCCTGTACGAGCCGCTTTCCGTGGATGCAAAGTTCTCGACTCTGCTACCCGACACGACGCCGCCGAAACTGGCCGCCAAGGTGCCCGAATTTGTCACCGGCGGCACTGTCACGGTCCCGATTACAATAGACGACAGCAACCCTGGAGAAGGGCTATTGTCATATTCCGTGGACGGCAAGCTCCTGCCTCCTTTAGGCAAGCAAGTAAAGATTGAAGGGGGCAC
>DASUXB010000016.1:0-6824 GCA_036378195.1 Nitrososphaera sp. | reverse complement strand
GTACGGCGGGGACGGGACGGTCGAGGCCGCGCGGATTGCCCTTGGGCCGTACCTTGCCCCCGGGCGGATGGTGGTGCCAAAGTCGAACGGCTCGCCTATTATTGCGACGTCCGGCCTGACCTTGTCCAGCTCTGCCTTGCTCCTGAGCCAGGGCAGCTTCAGGAAGGTTGGTATGCCTACAAAAATCGGCTCGTCGTTTCCCTTGTACGAATCACCGTAAAATTCCATTCCCATGCTTTTTCAGCACCTATAAGTAATTAGTAAGTATATTTTAAATATTGCTAAGTAATCTACGTGCCATTTTTTGTGCATACACGCACCAAAGAACGTAATCTACGTGGCGCTTTACTGTACGTGTTTTGAAAGGATGTTCCTTGCATAGTCGGTGACGTCAAGGCCGCTCTCCTCCGCTTTTGCATTGAGCTTTTCCCACAGCTGCTTGTCCTGCTTTCTCCTGGGGTCAAACACTAGGCGCACCGTCAGCAGGCCCTTTGGCGCCCCGCGCTTTACTCCTGCTTCTGCCATCTCTTCCTGGAGCCTGCCCTCGTGCGCCGCGACCACTAGTCTCTCCTGCACGGCCTTTGGCTTTCTTGCTATCCTGATGGCCTCGTACGAGGTTATCCTGCCCTGTTCTATGTTGTCCTGCAGCACCTGCGGCAGCGACAGTATGCTGAGCCACTCGCTCACCGTGCTCTTTGGCAGGCCGTATTTTGCAGCCACGCCTGTGATGCCTGATTTTGTGGTGTCGACTAGCCTCCTTACCATCCTTGCCTTGTCAAGAGGCGACAGGTCTTTTCTGATGAGGTTCTCAAACAGCGATGCCGCCTCTGCCTCTGCTCCCTCCAGCTCGGTGACTACGGCCGGTATCTGGGTCTCGCCCTTGGCGCTGAGCGCAAAAAAGCGCCTGCGCCCTATCAAGAGCTTGTAGCGCCTGCTCTTGTCGTCAAAGCGAACGACGACTGGCTGCAGCAGGTCAAACTTTGACAGATGCTCCTTGATGAGCCTGTCCTTGTCGTCCTCCCCAAAAGAGTGATCCTTTCTGACGTTTTCCTCGGCTATGTCTATCATGTCGACAGGGATGTTCTTGACCTGCATCGCAGAAGTATTAGTAATCTACGTATTTATAAATTATCCTGCAAAACGCCTTGGACAATGATGATCCCGGAAGTCTTTTCCAGTCAGCTGTAGTCTACGCATCATGTAAGGAGGCTAGATACGTAGTTTACAGTTTTTATCTCAATGCTTATATCGTTCGCAGGCACCTTTGAAGCATGAAAGGAAGCGCGCCCCGGGTTATCCGCGAGACGGCCGGCGCGGACAGGACTTTGATGAAGACAACCTTCCTTAGCTATTACATCTCGATGTACAACGCGGTGAATGAAAAGGTCGGCTACCAGAACTCTCCTGTCACCGTCGACGAGATCTATGATTTCTTGCAGGACCTAAAGCACGAGGCGGGCGAGCCTATTCCCGACATCGCCAAAGAAGACATCAGCTTTTCCTTCCACGTCCTGAAAATGCTGGGCATCTGCAAGGGCGCCTGATGACAATAGCGCGTTCGACAGTCGAACTCTTTCCGCCCAAGCAAGTTTTATATATTTACTAAATATATACAATAAGGGTATGGCTGGGCTGGATGGATTTGGAATAGCTATTGCGGCGTTCCTCGTGCTTTCGCTTGTCGTCGGCACGCTGACGTCGAGGCTCGTGAAGAAAAGCAGCAAGAGGTACATGGTCGCCGGAAAAAGTCTGCCCCTGTTCTTTGTGGGGACAATGCTTGCCGCGCAGTCCATCGACGGCAACTCGTCGCTTGGCAACGTGTCGCTTGTGTACCAATTCGGGTTCTGGGCAGGCGCGGCAATCCCGATAGGTCTGGGAATATGTCTCATACTCACGGGGACCGTCTATGGCAAGAGGCTGAACAAGATGGCTCTTTTGACACTGCCTGACTTTTACTACAGGCGCTTTGGCAACGGCGCCGAGGGCATTTCCGGCGTGCTCATGATGATAAGCTTCATCGTGCTGGTCGCCGGCAACTTTGCGGCAAGCGGCTTTATCCTGCAGGCCGTCTTTGGGATCTCGCTTTTCTGGGGGATGCTCATAGCCGCGCTGATAGTGCTCGTATACACGTACGCAGGCGGCCTCTTTTCGTCTGCCTACACCGACATTTTCCAGATATACCTTGCAATAGGCGCGTTCTGGGCCGCGTTCCTGTTCTTTGCAGGCGGCTTTTACGGTGTCGACTTTGGAACCATACTTGGCAACGCCCCGCCCCAATACCTGGACCTGTCAGGTCTCCTCAACCCGGCAAACGGCGCGTATACCAACTGGGCAAGCATAATGGCCCTTGCCCTCGGCGACATCGTGGCGCTGGACTTTATGGAGCGCGTATTTGCGGCAAGGGACGGCAAGACCGCGCAGCGCGGCGCGTTCATGGGGGCCGGGCTCACCCTCTCCACGGTCATCCCGACCAGCATGATGGGTATAATCGCGCTCTTTGTGCTCCCAAACATCGCAGACCCGTTCACCGCATACCCCGAGCTTGCGATAAACCACATGCCGTTTCCGATAGGGGCCGCGCTCATGATGGGGGTGCTTGGCGCGTCAATGTCTACTGCCAACGGCGGCCTTCTTGCCATATCGTCGGTCATGTCGAGAAACATCATCCAGCGCGACATACTGCGCAGGATGCTGAAACGACCCGGCATGGAGGACAAGAAGCTGCTCATGACCACGCGCCTGTTTACGATCCCGATGATGGTCGCGGCGTTCATCCTCGGCTATATTCTCCCGCAGCCGGGAATCTACCTCGTGCTTGCGTTTGACATCGTGTTTGCTGGCGCGTGGGCCCCGCTGACTCTGGGGCTGTTCTGGAAAAAGGCCAACATGCCTGCCGCAATCACGTCGCTCATCGTGGGCTCGGCTATCCGGCTCTTGCTGTTCCTGACAATTCCTGTCCAGTACGCGGGCCTGGACACAATGATACCTCCGCCAATATCGTTTGCGGCATTTGTCATAGTCGCGCTTGCAACGCAGAAAAAGTACCCCGGCGAGCAGAGGCACGGCGTCATCGACTATGTCCCGCCGGAGGAAGATGTCGTCAGGGGCGAGGACCTGAAGGGCTATGTGGAGCCTGTCAGGAGGCAGTAGCAGTAGGCTCCACAACCTATTTTTTGTAAAAAAAGGTTATTTAGCAGCAAGAGAGCTTGAATCCTCCATGCCGAGCCAGGGATATGCCACGATAGGTCTAAAGCCGGCCATCTTGGCAAAACTGCAAAAGATAACCGACGAGTACTATCCCGGCATGTTCCTCCCAAGCGCACTGATAATATTGATGAACGAGGTAAAGCGCGGCTACTATACCGTGGACGCGTGCGCAATCAAGGAGGATTTCGGCGGCCGCTACACGTCGCTGACGATACGATCGGACGTCAAGGCGTGGATTGACGAGAACTTTGAAAGATACAAGGACGAGTACAACCGCAAGTACCGCGCAAGCAGCTTTACCCAGTTCGCAAGCTACTTTATGCTCAACATGTTCGAGTCAAAGGCCAAGTCGCAGAATTTCATCGTGAAACTAAAAGAGTCGGATTTCCGCTGGCTGGAAGAGGAGTACCAAAAGCGCAAGCAGGAATACCGCCAGAAATATTCTGTGTTCACGTTTGACCAGTTTGCCGATATTTTCCTGAGGGAGCTGCTCGACAGGGTCAGCGAGGCAAAGAGAGTCCTGAGCCTGTAATACAGTGCGTGCGTAGTTTACAAATTTCATCTGACACGCCACGTTGCAATAAATATGCTGATTGAATATTGTTGGTATGATAATTCTTGCATCTTGTATATTATAATGCAATATTTCCGTAGCATAATATTTGCAGTTTTCCTTATTATCATACAACCATGGTTTATATGCAAAGGGCTGCTGCATTGAAACACTGTATGTTCGAGGAAGCAATCACGATTGTAGCGATAATCGGCGGGAGCGCAGCTGCCGTCTGGTATGCCAAGAGCAAGTTCCAGCCGGGAATCGAGCGCGACCTTGAAAGGATTGAAAGCACGACATACGAAAGGCCAGAATCATCCTTCTCAAGAAAGCACAACAACCAGTAATTTTTTAAAAATTTCTTTTCAAGGCAAGATTGAAAAGCAAGCGGCACCTACTACTATGATGCTCTTTAACGTCAAGCCGGTCAAGGACGTTTTGCAGGTAAAAGCCGAGATCGAAAAGATAATCGCGGGGCAAAAGCGCGGGAGCGCGGATGACATGTCTGCCTTCCGGGGCGAAATCGACGAGCTGATGTCGGCGCTGACGGAATTCTATCCTGAATGGACAAAGCTCCCTGTAGTGTTCAGAGTCGCAAGGGTGCTACTACTACAACAACAAGGCAAAGAAACGACAGCCGTATACAGGGAAAACGTGGTGCTCCCAGACATCAAGCACGACCTTGAACTGATATTGAAAATGTTGAATCACATGCGCAAGGAAAAGGGCCTGCCGGAAGTCAACATGCCGCTTTTTGCGCAGCCCGATGAGATGGCCCTTGCGCGCAAGGAGGGAAAAAGCGACGTTTCGCCCGGCGAGATTTCGTCACAGATGGCAGTCGTGTTCCAAAAGGGCGCGATAATTTGGCTGGGGTTTGTTTTCGGCCGCGACTATGTGCTCTTGCAGAACTGATACTGATGATGATGCTGATGCGTAATCTACGGCTAAACGGGCCAGATTTTTATACATCGCCGCAAGATGATTATCATGACTGGTGCCGACTCGCCGTCCATAAAGAAGATCCTAGTCCCTGTTGACGGATCGCCCGTTTCGCTAAAGGCAGCGCACTATGCCTTGCACCTTGCAACGCTTGAAAACGCCAAGGTGGTGGTGATGCACGTGCTTGAGGGGGTCAAGCAGGGAGGCGCCATCGGCCTCCAAGCGAGGTACGGCAACGTCAAGCTCGTCGAGGGTTTTGAAAAGGTAAGGACGCAGGCCGCGGAAAAGTGGATAGGCGAGATAATAGACCTTGGCAAAAAGCACGGCATCGACGTGAAAAGCGAAGTTGTGACGGACGACGGCACGTCAGAGGAGGGCATGATAATAAAACATGTCAAGGAACACGGCACCGACCTTGTAGTCATCGGGTCGAGGGGCAGGTCAAAATTCAAGCGCCTTCTTGTGGGCGGGGTAGCAAACGCAGTGGTAAACCTCTCGCCCTGTCCCGTGCTTGTCGTGCGCTAGCCGCCTTTTCGTTTTTGATTACCTATAATAAGCGCCAGAATCGACTCTAGCCTGTTTGGAAAAGAAGGGGCTGACATACCGCGACGCCGGAGTCGACGTCGGCAAAATCCGCACCGCGCAAAAGTCGATAGGCGACATCATTTCAGCCACGCACAAGATGGCCTCTGCGGGCAGGGTGCTCTCCGGCTTTGGGCACTACGCCGGCCTAGTCCGGCTCGGCTCGCAGACGCTTGCGCTGCATTCCGACGGCGTGGGAACGAAGGTGCTCGTCGCGCAGCTCATGAACAAGTTTGATACTGTAGGCATCGACTGCGTCGCAATGAACGTGAACGACGTCATCTGCGTCGGGGCAAAGCCGGTGGCGTTTGTGGATTATATCGCGCTCAGACAGGCAAACGAAAAGCTGCTCGAGCAAGTCGCGCACGGTCTGGTGGAAGGAGCAAGGCAGTCGCAGATGGCAATCGTGGGGGGCGAGACTGCGGTGCTGCCGGACCTGATATCAGGAGAGGAGAACGCGTTTGACCTTGCCGGCACGGTGCTCGGGGTTGTACAAGATGGCAAGCCGCTTCTTGGCGGCGCAATAAAGCCGGGCGATGTCATCCTCGGCGTGGAGAGCAGCGGCCTGCATTCAAACGGCTATACCCTTGCGCGCAAAATACTGCTGTCGAAATATTCCGTGGACGATACCGCCGAGCACCTAGTCCAGACAGTGGGCGAGGAACTGCTGGTCCCCACTCGGATATATGTAAAACCTGTTATGGAGCTTTTCAAGAAAAAGATAGCGGTGCATGGCCTTGCCAATATCACCGGAGGCTCGTTTACCAAACTGCCACGCCTGAACAAGAACGTGCAGTACTTCCTCGACGATCTGCCTGCACCGACGGGCATATTCCGGCAGATACAGGCAGACGGCAATGTGGAGACAGGGGAGATGTACCACACGTTCAACATGGGAGTCGGCTTTTGCGTCATTGCGCCAAAGGCAAATGTTGAGCAGGTAATTCACACCTTCAAGAGATACAAGATGGGCTGCAAGGTAGTCGGCAGAATAGAGAAAGGTGCAGGCGTCGTCGCAACACTGGAAGGAAAGAAAAAGCAGGCGCTCTAGAGAGAGAGCCTTCCAAAAATTAATATGCGAACAAAGGCATTTTTGAAAAACATTGCTTGCCGCAGCGGCCGATTCTGACCCGAACTACCAACAGGCGTGCAGGGCCATAGCCACACGCGTCGAAAAGCAGTCGCTGTCGGCCGGCGAGGTGCGCCAGATTGTAAGAGAAGTCGCGTCTTCCTTTCACCTGTCGACAATGCCGAAAAACGAGCACATCATAGGCTATCTACCTAAGGACAGCAGATATCGAAAAACGCTGATGGTCAAGCCGGCCAAGACCGCCTCCGGCGTGGCCGTCATAGCCGTGATGCCAAAGCCGTACGAGTGCCCCCACGGCAAGTGCATATACTGCCCCGGCGGCATCGAGTTCAACACGCCGCTTTCGTACACCGGGACAGAGCCGTCCACAAAGGCTGCGCAGAAATTCCAGTTCGACCCGTACGAGCAGGTATCGTCAAAGATGAAGCAGCTGCAGTCGCGAGGCCACGACAC
>DASUXB010000015.1:0-4108 GCA_036378195.1 Nitrososphaera sp. | reverse complement strand
GCCCTTGTTCTCGGTTTTCTTGCTCTCCTTGACCAGCGCCTCGAACTCGTGCAGCACGTCGTTTCCCTCGTAGATCTCCTTTGACTTTTCCTCGGAATCCTTCTCCTTCTTTTTCGTCCTGACGACCTTCTCTATCTGCTTCAGTACGTCCTGCTGCGTCAGAGAGGCGCCCATCCGTGTGCGGGGCGCAAGGACGGGTATAGAGACCAGCGGGTCAAGCTCTAGCATTTTTATCAGTTTTGGAATCTGCTGCTCCACCCACTCGGTGCCATAATTGTTGTCGAGGGCCTCCTTTACCACCTCATTGGCAAACTCGACTGCCCCCTGCACCTTTTCAAGCTCGCCACCGAACAACTCGCCCTTGACATAGCCTGTCAGGAAATACTGCGAAAACGCCTCTGCTATCTTGTACCGGCCGTAGATGGTGTTTAAAAGCTGCCGGGACTGCCACGATATGCCCTCATAAAATATCAGCTCGTTTTCCATGCCCTCCCAGTCGCGCAGGCCCAGAATCTCAACCCTCTTTGTCTCTAGCGTGTTCAGGAGAAAGCCAAACGCGTGCTCGTTTGACAGCACCTTGCTTGAATGGCGCATACGCATCGACTCGTACCACAGGGCGACGCGCCACTGCCGGTATTTCTGGAAATCCGTGCCTACATAGTAGGCAAGGGTGGGGAGCGTCACCTGGCTCGTGTCCGGCTTTGTCGCCGGCGGCTTGTCCGGCGCAAGGGCGATTATCACCCTGTCGTTTCCCGACCACCTGCGGGCAAGGAACGTGGCGATGTCCAAAAGGACGTCGTTTCGCATCACGGCCTTTTCAAGCTTTGACATGCTGTGTGTTACCTGTCGCCAAAGATAGAAGTTATCATGTCCAGGACCTTCTGGTACTCCACCTGGCCCCACTGGTCGTACGCGTTGGCGTACACCACTTCAGCGGCCTGCCTGCCGGAAAGACCTGCATTGAGCATCTTGGCAAACGCAATCGTCTCCCGGAGCGATGGGCTGTAGTACAGCTCTTCCACCGACGCGGCGTCGCGCAGGCTCCTTGCAAGCTGTATGGCGTGCTTGACGTCGCGCATCCTGCCGTCGTCCATGTTCACATGCCTCTTTACTATCTCTAGTTCCAGCTCTTCCGGCGGGTAGTCAAGCCTCATCCTCACCGGGAACCTGCTCAAGAGCTGCGGCGGAAGCTCCTTCGTGCCTACGTGCGAAAGCGGGTTAATCGTCGCAATCACGAACCAGCCCGGCGACGCCTTTATCAGCTGGCCCTCTGCCTCCTTGAGCACCAGCTGGCGCCTGTCGTCAAGGGCCTCGTCTAGGCGCAAAAGCACGTCTGCCTCGGCGGCGTTGAGCTCGTCAAGGTACAGCATCGTGCCTTCCTTCATCGATTTTACCAGCACGCCTTCTACAAAGCTTATCTGCCCCTTGTCAATCGTCCTAGTGCCGACAAGGTGCGACTCCCTCGTCCTGAGCGAAAAGTTGACGGAATAAAGCTCTTTTTTCATCGCCGAGGCGAACTTGCGCACGAGCGTGGTCTTGCCGGTCCCCTTGGGGCCGATGATTAGCACAAAGAGCCCGGCTTTTTGGGCCTTTTCAAGCACGTCCAGGGCGTTGTTCCAGTCAAGGTAAGTGACTTCTTGACTGCCGTCCAGTTCAGTCGCTGCCATCTCTGAGTTATAGCGAGACGCAATGGTATTTGAGCGTTTAAGCGCAGAGATATTATAGAGAGACGGTGCGCATTTTTCCCGCGGTGAGCACCAGAGAGCTCGTGCAGGACCACGTCGTCATCAGGCGCATACGCGACGTCGCGCAGAGGTGCTCCGACAGGCTGTACGCCGGCGACGACATCCCGCTTGAGGAGATAGAGATAATCTCCGTAGTCATCGAGGAGTTTGTCGACGCGTTCCACCACGGCAAGGAGGAAAAGGCGTACTTTCCGGCAAGCGAGCACAAAAGCGAGGGCTACGCGGAGGAGGTGCGCAAGTTCACGATAGAGCACGAGTTCGGTCGCAGGGTCGCAAGGATGATGCTCCGCAACCTGAAAGAGTGGAAGAGTGGAGTTGCCAACGGCAGAGAACCCGTCGCGCGGTTTTTGAAAACGTACGCCGCGTTTGTAACCGACCACACAGGCAAGGAGGAAAAGTTCTTTGAAGCGGCTGAAAAGAGCATTTCAAGCGAGGAGGACAGGCAGATCCTGCGCCACTATGAATCGTGCAGGAGAGAGGCAGGCGGAAGCACAAGGGTACAGGAATTGCTAAAGCTGGTAGAGTACCTGGAAGAAAGGAAGTGGATGAAAAAATAACTCACCCCACAGTCACGCTTCCTTCCATCCACGGATGCAGCGCGCAGTAATAGTCGTACTTGCCTGCGCTGTCGAACTTGTGCGTCCACGAGCCGCCAGCGTATATCATCGACGAGTCAAAGGCTCCCTTCCTGTCCGTGACGGTATGCATGGTGGCGTCATGGTTTTCCCATGTCAGTTCCGATCCTGCGTTGACGGACATTTCGCGCGGGGAATAGTTCTCTTTTTGCTTGTTGTCCCACGAGCCTTTTGCAATCGCGACCTGCGGTCCCGTGCCGTGATAGCCTGCTGTCGAGGCGGTAGCGGTGGCGTTGTTTGCACCGCTGGCGTGCTCTGTCGTCATCTCCGGCTTTTGCAGCTTTTCAATCTGCTCGTGTTGCCAGCCTATCATTGACTCTGCCTGGTACGGCCCCTGCGATGGCTCGACCATTATCTCGCCCATGTTGCCCCGCTCCTCCTGCAGGCCGTGGCTGTGGAATAGGTACGTCCCTGGCCACTTCCACTTTGCCTCGATGATGGCGGCGTTTCCCGGCCCTATCTCGACAGTCTGGGCGTCTATTGGAGCATTGGACCAGAGCCCCGATGGGTACGCCTTGAAGATGGTGCTGTGCAGGTGGAACGAATATGGAATCGTGGTGCCCATATTGATGACGTACATCCTGACAAGCTCGCCCTGCTTGGCGTGCAGCATGTTGTCTCCCATGTACTGGTCCGCGTAACCGTTTACGAGATAGTACTTTGGCACAAAGTTCTCTTGATTCTCTGGGTCAAACTCTCCCATCACTATCGCAAACTCCCTTGCAGGAGCGGGCTTATCCTTGGGGTCTATTATCAGCGCGCCGTACATGCCCATCCTGATGTGGTGCGACGTCGGGTACGCGTGGCAGTGGTACATCAGCGCGCCTGCAGGGTCGGCCACGAAGGTATAGTTGTACGTCTGCCCGGGAAGTATCTGCGGGTTGACGCCGTCGCTTTCGTCGTCGTGATTCCCGTGCAGGTGAACAGTGTGAGCAAGAGGAGTCTTGTTTATGAAATGCAGAGTGACGTTGTCGCCCTCGGTGAACCGGAGGGTCGGCCCGGGCACGGTGCCGTTGTACGTCCACGCCTTCACCCGCTCGCCGGGCGCTATCTCTATCTCGGCCTCCTCGGCCACGAGCGTGACTTCCTTCTTTTTAGCACCATCATCCTTACTGCCTGCCGCTGCTGCTACCACTCCCGCCGCCTGGCCTTCCGGCGCAAGGAAGAGGAGCGAGCCGGCCGCTGCGCTTGAAACGACCGCAGCCACGATTGCAAAGGCGAGAAGCTTTTTCCCTCCAGTATTGCTGTTGTTTTCACTCGACATGGAAAAGCTGTCCCCAGTTTTGCATATAGGCAGGCCGTATACACAGCAAGCCCGCCTCTGTACCATAATCGCCTGCAACCTTTTGCAGCCGACAGCAGGTGTGCGCCTGATTGCCGGCGCTTGCAATGCAGACTTTTTGTTTTAATATGGGCGGAACAAACGTGATGCCGTTGGCCGACTGGCTGGTGGAAAAGCGCGCGCTCTTGGAAGGCGTCATGTTCGTGGCAATAGCCGAGATCGAGCTGAAGAAAGGAAAGGAGGAAGCTTTCAAAAAGTGGTTTTCGCAGTCAAACCGCGTTCTTGCAGGGCAGGACGGCTTTATTGCAAGAAGGCTGCTAAAGTCGCCTGCTGGGCAGCACATCATAATGGTCCTCATGGAAAGCAGAGAGGCGTTTGCCAAGATGCATACAACGCAGGAGCACGCCAGGCTGCACGCGGAGGCGCTTGCGTTCATGGCAAGGCCG
>DASUXB010000014.1:0-5420 GCA_036378195.1 Nitrososphaera sp. | reverse complement strand
GCAAAAAGTACGGGATAAAGAGGATAGCGTACGTCGACATTGACGCGCATCACGGCGACGGCATTTTCTACGAGTTTGAAAGTGATCCGCTGCTGTTCTTTGCAGACGTGCACGAGCACGGCATCTACCCGGGCACCGGTTCTGCCAGCGAGACAGGGAAAGGCGAGGCAACACGAACGAAATTGAACATACCGCTTGAACCCGGCTCCGGCGACGGCGAGTTTTTCAAGGCATTTGCAAAAGTGGAGAAGTTTGTTGACTCGTGCAGGCCAGAATTGATATTCCTAAACTGCGGCGCAGACAGCCTTGCCGGCGACCCGATAACCGACCTGCGCTACAGCGCACGCGCGCACGGCCACGCGGCGCAAGTGCTGCACGACTTGGCGCACAGGCACTGCAGCGGCAGAATAATCGCTGTCGGCGGCGGGGGCTACAACCGCGCAAACATTGGCGCCGCGTGGACAGAGGTGGTCAGGGCGTTCGCGGCCAAAGAAGCGATATACTATTAAGGACATTCCGGCCCACAAAAAGCCAACTATGAGTGCGCGTAAAGCCTACAGCGAAGTCCTTAGCCTGATGCGCGAGCATCACAAGTGGTTCAACAGGTCAATCCCGCTTATTGCAAGCGAGAACATCCCAAGCCCTGCCGTGAGGGAGGCTGTAATATCCGACTTTGGTAACCGCTACGCTGAAGGCTGGCCGGGAGAGCGCGTTTACGCTGGATGCGTGTACATCGACCAGGTAGAGGTGATTTGCAACGAACTTGCGAGAAAGGTGTTCAGAGCCGAGTTTGCCGACTGCCGCGCGACTTCGGGAGTTGTCGCAAATCTTGCAATTTATGCCGCGTTTTCAAGCCCGGGCGACTGGATGATGGCTGCGTCCATACCTTCTGGCGGCCACATTTCTCACGGCAAGAAGGAGCACGCCGGGACCGCCGGCCTCGTGCACGGCCTCAACATCGAGCACTATCCGTTTTCAAAGGAAGAGATGACTATTGACGTCGACGCTACAAAGAAAAAGATAGAGGAAATGGCCCGCGACGGCAAGGCACCGAGGATGGGCATGTTCGGCGGTTCCTTGTTTTTGTTCCCGCACCCGGTAAAAGAGCTTGCCGGTTTCATGCACGACCACGGCATGTACATCAACTATGACGGCGCGCACGTGGCCGGACTCATTGCCGGAGGTGAGTTCCAAGCCCCCCTGCAGGAAGGCGCCGACTCGATGACAATGAGCTCGCACAAGACGCTGTGGGGTCCGCAAGGCGGCATCATCGTATCATATGAAAAGCACGCAGAGGCAATAAAGAAAGGGATATTCCCGGGCAATACTTCGAGCCACCACCTGCACCACGTCGCAGGCAAGGCCATTGCGCTGGCAGAATCGCTGCAGTTTGGCAAGCAGTACGCCAAGCAGGTTATCAAGAATGCAAAGGCGCTTGCAGAGGCGCTTGCAGGGTACGGCTTTGGCGTACTGGGGGAGAAACGCGGCTACACGATGTCGCACCAGATAGCAGTTGATGTGACAAAGTTTGGCGACGGCGGCACCATCGAAAAGGATCTGGAAAAGGCAGGCATCATACTCAACAGGCAATTATTGCCGGGCGACATCAAGGCCGGCAGGCACTATATGCATCCGGGAGGCGTGAGGATAGGCGTGCCGGAGGTAACTAGGCTCGGAATGAAGGCCGGCGAGATGAAGGACATTGCCAAGTTCATAAAGCGCGTCGTCGTTGACAAGGAGGACACAAAGAAGGTTAACAAGGACGTTGCATCATTCCGCAAAGAGTTCCAGAAGGTACAGTACGCCTTTGACAATGCAGTGGGCGCCTACGAGTACATCAGCCTGGTAAGCGGCAAACGCAAATAACTAGAGTGGCAGGCTCTCATTGAGCATCAGCGTCAAGAGCGCCGCTCTCAGCTCCTTACCATACGCCGCCTGCTTGGAGTAGACCGCGTTCTTGCAATTCATACCAATTCTCTGCGGCCTATAGTCACATTTAGTTCAGCTTTTTCTCTGAAGAAGAGGTGTTCAAATGAAATGTCACATAATGACATTACATGTGTTAACATGTTACAACATACCCCCTCCCCCTAAGGTGCTAGCTGGGTTATAGGCAAAGCGGCAGGTTCAGCTGTATGCTCAATCGCAACCAAACCTTGCAATATTTCTGCTCAAAATGCAATTCATTGCTAAAATGCACAACGACAAACGTCGATCCTAGTAAGATTATCGAAGCTTGTCCCCATTGCGGAAACCTGCTGTCTGAGACCTTGGAGGTCCGCCAGTCCAAACAAAAAGAGGTGCTGTTACCAGAATTCCAGATAGCACAATCAATCCCGGTCCTCACTTTCGGCCTGAAACAACTGGATGCTTTCTTTCTAGGGTCAAGGATAGGCGATATCCTCTGCATCATAGGGCCAAAGGAAACAACTTTGCTTGCAAGCAGGCTGTCCGTACGAGCCTTGCTACCAAGGCGACTGGGCGGCCTTGAATCGTCTGTTTTGTTCATCGACGGCGGGAACAATTCCGACATTTACCAGTGCGTGAATTTTGCCAGACAGTACGGCCTTGATATTAAAAAAGTCCTCGAAGGAATAGTGGTCAGCAGGGCTTTTACCATCCACCAGCTGGCGTGGCTCATCATTTACGAGCTCCCAAAAGCCATAGAGCGGTTTGGCTCCAAGCTTGTCATCATTTCCGGCATCCTGACCCTGTTTACCCAAGATCCGCAGGTGGACCAAAAGGAGGCAAGACGTTTGTTTAGGGAAGTTATGACAGCAATAAAGAGGGTTTCAGACAGGGCGCTCATAGTCATCACGACGGACAACATGCTAGGGTACAAAGACATGTTTGCCAAGCTCAAAAACAGGATCGAAATCCACTATGATGATGCAGAAAGCGACATCAGACTTGTCGCCTCAAATTCGTACAGATCCAAAGAAATCATCCTGCCAGAAAAGGCCCTGAGGCTTGTCAAGGTGGAATAAAAAAATGGGACGCACCATACCCGCATTCCGGCTTGCACAGATGTACGAAGAGGCAGAATGGAAGCCGTTCAGGAGCGCCCTTTCCAAGGCAGAAAGGAAAGAGTTTGACAGGATGTTTGCCACTTCCCGGCTTTACATCTCTGCCTGTTCCTACGCTGCAAAGCCGGTAAGGATACAACCGATCTTCATGGCCATCATCTTCCACCATTACAAGCAACTTGTCAAGATCAGCGAAAAATTAGGCACAGAGGAGGTCAGGGTCAGTGAGCCTATTTCCAGATAAGGACGTACTGCCCAGAGAAATCGAGTCCTGGAAGGGCTTTGCTGACAGCCTCCGGGCAGAGGACAGAAAGCTGTTCACGACAATGCTGGCCAACTGTCGCATCTATGCAACTGCCATCAATGCCAAAGGAGAGCCATTTCCCACAGAAGCCCTGCTGATGGCTCTGGTATTCCAGCAGCAGCGGATGATAAACTGGCTCATAGAGCAGGTAAGAGCAAGGAAAAGCGCATGACGGTCAGAGGATGGCTGCTTGATGCGTATCCGTCAAAAGACAAGATGGTCTTTTGGTTCAAGGAGGAAAAAAACGGCAGGACGCTCAGGCTTGAAAGTAGCTGGACACCTTCGATATACGTTGCCACTGATGACAAGGCTGACCTCTTGTCAGTCCTGCGGAACATCGACCTGCCGTCCGCAGTCAGGGCGCATGAAATAGTCTCCAGGTACGAGCGGGTGACGGACAGGGAAAAGTCGCAAGTCCTGCGGCTGGAGTTAAGCCGAGCAGACGTGGCGACGCGGCTTGCAGAGAGGATAGAGCTTCTCGGCCCGTTTGGCAAGTTCAGACTGTACAACGTCGACCTTTTGCCGGCACAGTCATACTTTTACGAGCACGAACTTTTTCCGCTGGCGTATTGCGAGGTCGACCCCTCCAGCCCTATCTTCAAGTGGGATGTATTGGATGATGTCTGGTACACCACCTATGCGGTGCCTGCACTAAAAATCCTGACCCTTGACGTCAGCCCAAGAAAGGAAGCCAAGCTTCCAAGGTTCAGCGACAGGATAGCGTCGGTCACTCTCAATGTAAAAGGCGGCGAAAAAATCATAATCGAGGCCGAATCCGAAATAGAGATCTTTCAAGAGCTGGAGAGGGAAGTCGCAAGAATTGACCCCGACTTTATACTTGTACAAGACGGCGACTCTTTTGTCTTTCAGTACCTTATCCACAGGGCGACAGAAAACGGCATTTCTCTTTCACTGAGCAGAGAGGCCACGCAGCTGAGAAAGCCAAGGAAAGAAGGGACATCGTACTTTTCGTACGGCAGGATACAGTTCAAGCCCACTGCCGTCAAGTTGAGGGGCAGAATCCACATCGACACCCGCAACTCGTTCACGCTGGATGAGACAGGGCTGCACGGCCTGTATGAGATAGCGAGGATATGCCACATGCCCCTCCACACTGCTTCCAGGGCCTCGATAGGCAAGTGCCTAAGCGGCCTGCAGTTCTACCACGCACACAAACGAGGGCTGCTTGTACCGTGGAAACCGGTCTTGGCGGAACATTTCAAGACCTACGGGGAATTGCTGGTTGCAGACAGGGGAGGTTTCGTCTTTGAGCCGAGAACGGGTGTCTACGAGCAGGCGGCAGAATTTGACTTTGCTTCCCTCTACCCCTCCGTAATGTACTGGAAAAACATCTCTGCCGAGACGGTCAGGTGTCCCTGCTGCCCCGACTCCAAGGAGAGAGTTCCAGAGCTCGGCTATAATATCTGTCAAAAAAGAAGAGGGATCGTCCCGGAGGCGCTTGAAATAGTCATTAGGAAACGAGCCCAGTACAAGGAACTGAAAAAGAACACAGCAAACGACGCGCTAAAGGCAGCTTACGACGAGAGGCAGTCCGTGCTGAAATGGATCAACGTCACGTCCTTTGGATACCTTGGATTCAATAACGCAAAATTTGGCAGGATAGACGCCCATATTGCGGTCTGCGCTTTTGACAGGCAGCTTTTCCTCCAGGCTAGCAGGACAGCTGAAAGGATGGGCTTTAGGGTCCTGCACGGCATAGTCGATTCGCTATGGCTGCAGAAGCAAGACGCGACTACGGACGATTACGCCGCATTGAAGAATGCGATAGAGCAAGAGACGGGCTTTTCAATTTCCTTTGAGGGCGTCTACAAGTGGATAGTATTTCTCCAGTCCAAGGAAAGCGACATGCTCCCTGCGGCCAACCGGTATTTCGGAGCTTTCCAGGACGGAAGCCTGAAGATCAGGGGGATAGAGGCCAGGCGGCATGACACCCCTCCTCTTTTTGTAAAGTTCCAGCACGACATTCTGGAGATAATGGCAAGGGGCAACAGCATCGCTGATGTGCGATTGTTGATAACAGAGGTTCAGCGGGTTTTTGACGACTATGCCGCTGCCATTAGAAACGGCGA
>DASUXB010000013.1:0-2279 GCA_036378195.1 Nitrososphaera sp. | reverse complement strand
CCCCACTAGCCAATACCGACGATACGTTAGTGCCGACTCGCGCTAGAGTAAATCAGTGTCACAAGTATTAATGCCTACCTCATGATGATTCGTTGTGTATTGCCGTGTGAAGAACAGTTGATGTTCCGAATCATCATTATTAGGTCTCTTCATTGCAAAGTGTCATGTTATTGTCAAAGAGTTATGCCATAAGCGCCAAAATGTCATACCCGACAAAGGATTTTCGTAGAGCAACGGAGCTGATATGCAATTTTGGTCGTTGATTTTGAGCAGGTCAACTATGGCGGCTAAAAACCGATAATGCGCAATAAAATGCGTTTAGTAACCGTGCGCGCTGCGAAAGATGCAGTTTGGCCATAGAAAATATGCGCAAAAGCCATTTCTATAACTCTGACATAGCATTACTGTCAGGTACACAATTGCGCCTTGCCTTCAGGCCTCGTTGTAGACACACCTGCGAGCGTCTAATCAAGCGCCCTGCCGTGACTTCCCCCACCACGGCAGAGCTGCTGCTACCAAGTCTCGCTCGTACCCAATACGAAGCTGTCATAGCGCCCTCGCCTGCCCTCATGTAGCGGTTGTGAAATGATCGCCCGGGCGAGGGCCATTTTCAATATATTACAAGCTCGCTTGTTTGCTCTTTGATAAACTCATTTCTACTATGCCAGTGTAGCTTATCTGTCAGGCTGCGCGTTTAGACCGGCGCACGCCTGACAAGCCAACCAAAACGCCGAAACTCTGCCCCTACCACATTGCGCACGCTTCAGGTAGGGGTTTTCGCTGACAAAAAGTCTCTTTGCGTTGTCAATTTTTGACCGGTTAATTGTTATGGCAAAAATCTGCATATTATTCAAGCGCGCGCCCTAACGCGCTTGAGCGTCGAATGTATTGTTCACCCTCGCCGGGTTGAGGTGCTTCTCGGCGAGGGTGCTTAATAATCTGGCAAATTTGGCTGTTTTGCCTTCTCATTTTCATAGTACGCTCTTTGTTAGGCCCCTCAAAAAAAGCCATCAAGCGACACCATCGTCTGTAAAACTATTTTTCTCATGTCGGCCCTCCTTCTTCTGTCCTTTTGCCTGTGCCACTTTTCTAAAGCGTCGCCAAGTATTCGTCAAGCTGGTCAAATGTTCCAGTAAAGCCCTGTTGCATCCCTTTGAACTCTGCTTCAAAGGTCTTGCGTTGCGCTTCTGTCGCGTTGATTGGGTTCCCGCGCAGCGTGACCGTCGTCCTGCCGCCCTGCTCGGAAAACGTCAGTACATTCAAGATTTCCAGCGGCCAATCCAACTCAAACGGGGCTTGGACCGTACTGCCCTGCGGGTCAGAAAAGGAAAGGACAAAGACGAGCCGCTCAGGCGCAACAATATCGCGATAGACGAACTTGCCCCACATGTCCTTCCCATCAGGAGATTGCATACCGTAATGAAAGACGCCGCCTGGACGGAGGTCTAACTTGGCAAAGTGCATCTTGAAGCCTTTTGGCCCCCACCAGTGCATCAGGCGCTCAGACTCGACAAAAGCCTTCCATACAAGCTCGCGTGGCGCGTCAAAGACGCGTGTAAAGACGAACTCTTGCCCGACAAAAGTCGCCAGCTGTTCCCCGAGGCGGTCCAGTGTCTGGCCCAGCCCTTCGACTGCCCCGTACTCCTTTGCCACCCTGCTGCGTTCTGCGGCCGACTCGAAGAGCATCCGCATCGTGAGTTTGGTCTTGCCGCTGTCCTACTCTTCAAAGTTCACAGTCACGTGGAATTGAGGGCCCGAAACATGTGAGTAGACCAGGCGTTCTGGTTCCGTCATCTCTTCATAGATTATCTTGTTCTGATAGTCTGTGCCGTCCGGGCCGTGCATGACAAAGCGCCAGACGCCCCCAGGTTTAAAGTTCATCTCGTGAGTAATGGTCGTAAAACCTCTTGGGCCCCACCACTGCGCAATGTGTTTCGGGTCAGTCCACATCTTGAACACGAGCTCGCGCGGCGCGTCAAAAATGCGCGTTGCGGCAATTTCGCGGTATGGAGCGCCTGTCGCGTCGTTGCTAGTCCTTTTGTTCATTTTTCTTCTTCTCCTCCTTTTGCAACCCTTCTAGGTAGTCGGCTAGGCGGTCAAAGCTCTCGTTCCAAAAGCGGCGGTACGGTTCCAACCAGATGTCTATTTCCTGGAGGGGTTGTGGCCGCAGCTTGTAAATCCGCTGCTGGGCGGCAGGATGCACCTTGACTAGCCCGGCGTTGCTGAGCACGCGCAAGTGCTTTGAGACCTGGGGCTGTCGAAGTTGGAGCTCATCAACA
>DASUXB010000012.1:0-5016 GCA_036378195.1 Nitrososphaera sp. | reverse complement strand
ACACATGAGCGGCAAGACCTGCCTGAAATGCGGCAAGCCGATAGACGCGCCATCAGAAGACCCGGCCGCCGACAAGTATCCCGCGTGCAACGCGTGTTGGAAGGAATGGACCACGTACGCCATCATGGTCATGAACGAGCTCAGGCTCGACATGTCACTACCAGAGCACAGAAAGGCGCTGCGCAAGTACGAGAGGGCGTTCTTTGGACTTGAGAAGGGCATCGGCGAGATAGAGAAAAAACCCGAGCAGCCACCGTCACACTAGAGGCCGAGCGCTTTTCTGGAATAATCAGGGATGGCTGCAAGCACCATCTCGCGTTTTGGAAAGATAAACAGCACCTCCTTGAACGAGTCTGTTAATATCTCTCGCTCTCTGTCGCCAAGCGACATGAAAGTATTCGTAAGCGACTGGAAGTTGAGCCGCTGCAATGATTCCGGCTGCTTTGTTATCTGGCTGCAGTAGACGCTAAAAATTGCGGTGCGTTTTTCTGCGTCAAACCCTGCAAGGACTTCAAGCCACGTCTTGACAAGGACTGACAGTTTCTGCGGGTCTATAGTCGGCGCCGCTGCAAGTGCGAGCGCTATTGTCTCCTGCCTTTCCGGCTCGGCCATGTCGAAAAATTCAGAGAGTCTCTTTTGCAGCATCGGCTTGCGCAAAAACTCTGGCAGGTTCGCTAGGATCTGGATGATGTTTCCCGCCGCCCCGCCGAGGTCCTGCTGCCGCCCGCTCAACAGCCCATCTTTTACCGCGGCTTAATTTAATCCGTGTGCAGGTGGAATTAAATAACGACGGGCTGCCAAAATTCTCGTACATATGCCGTGCCTTGTGACAGTAGGCGGATTCTTTGGCGATGAGGGAAAGGGCAAGATAATAGCGTACCTGGCAAAGAAGGACAACCCCGTAATTGCGGTGCGCGGTGGCGTCGGCCCGAACGCCGGCCACACCTTTGCGTTTGAGGGCAAGGAGTACAAGGTGCGGATGCTTCCAAGCGCGGCGCTCAACCCGGCCACCAGGCTCCTGATAGGCGCCGGCGTGCTGGTAAACCCGCAGGTCTTGCTAAAGGAGATCGAGATGTTCAAGGCTGACGACAGGACCTACGTCGACGCCCAGTGCGGCGTAATAGAGCAGGCGCACATCGACCGGGACAAGAGCGAGGACCACCTGAAGGGCAAGATCGGAACAACAGGTACTGGGACTGGCCCGGCAAACGCGGACAGGGCGCTTCGCACGCTGAAACTTGCCCGCGACGTGCCAGAACTGTCATTATTCGTGGAGGACGTCAGCAACTCGGTCAACTATGCACTTGAGAGTAACGAGAAGGTGTTGGTGGAAGGCACGCAGGGCACGTACCTTTCGCTGTTCCACGGCGGATACCCGTTCGTCACGTCAAAGGACGTCACGGCGTCTGGCATCTGCTCCGACATTGGCATCGGGCCGAAAAAGGTGGACGACGTGCTCGTCGTGTTCAAGGCGTACGTGACCAGAGTCGGAGGCGGGCCGCTTGCGAACGAGCTTGCCGAAGACGAGGCGAAAAAGCGGGGCTGGATGGAGTTTGGCAGTGTGACTGGCAGGCAGAGGAGAGCGGCGCCGTTTGATTTCGACCTTGCGAAAAAGTCGACAAGGCTAAACAGCGCGACGCAGATTGCGATAACAAAGCTGGACGTTATGTTCCCGTCATGCGCAGGCGTGCGCCAGTACGAAAAGATGCCGGCCGACGCAAGGAAATTCATCGAGGAGATAGAGGGCGAGCTGGGAGTAAAGGCGACTCTGATCGGCACCGGCCCAGACCTTGACGACGTGGTCGACAGAAGGCGTTAGGGATTCTTTGCCAAAAGCGCCTTGAGCGCATCGCGGCACTCGCGCAGCTCATAGAGCAGTTTTTTCCTGTCTTCTTTTTCTTCAAACTCTAGGCGCGCCAGTTTCCCCCTTGCGGCAGAAAGGAGGTCTTCCCTCTTGGCCGTCCTCTTTGGCGCAGGGGGCGGTTGCTCGTGCTCCAAGTCGTACCGCAGTTTCATGTCAAGTATGGCGTACTCTATTGCCACGTAGGCGCGCCAGAGCGACACAGGGTCGTCGGCCCTTGCAAGCACGGCCTGCGCCTGCACGACAAGGTCGTACGTCCTCCTGCTGCTGCCTTCGGCCATTTCTCACTGTAAAAAAGGCGGATGACTTTAATACTGTATGCTTTCACCATAATGCGATTCGATTTGCGCCTCAAAGCCCCGGTGTACATACCGCTTGCCGGCCTGAAGGATTTTGGCAGGCTGGTGTGCGCGCTAGAGCGAGCCCCGATGCCGTCCTTTGCCCTCACGGTCGGTGGAAAGCAGGTGCTTGCCGCGCAACTGGACGTCATGAACGGCAGGCCGGTCATATACACTGCCGAAGTCGAGGTAGGAGGGAATTCTCAATACCTGGCGTACAGGGTGTCAAACGGCGTCGAGGAGGTCGTGCTTGCCGATTCTGTCGGCAACCCGACGTTCGTGTATTCTCCCATCCTCAACGTGGAAAAGTTCCCGCCGGCGCTCGCCAAGGTTGCAAAGGTGGAAAAGGGAACGGGCTACACCGTGATAAAGCTGAAGGACATGGCAAGTTTGGCTAAAGTCGCCGCGTACAAGACCCTCTATGAGGAGGCGCCGCTTCCGCTGTTCCTTGCAAAACAACAGAAAAAGGCGGCAACAATAATCGGCACGACCATGAGCGTCAACGAGAACGATTCGCTGTCTTACTTTTACTACGTGCTGCTGGAATCCGAGCCGGCAGAGCCGTTTTTGCGCTATGCCAGCCAGAGGCCGGAGCAGCCGGCGTTCTGCACGAGCCTTGACGAGCACGGCTACATCTATTTGAAAGTGATAAGGCTTGCAGCGGGCCACCCGCTGGTAAAGGCTTATGGCGACTAGCTCGCCCCCCTTTTCGCGCCGGATGGCGCAGCTGGCAAGGAAGAAAAAGAGCAGGATAATAGTGGCGCTTGACCCTGCCCCAGTAAAGCGCAACCTGAAGCAGTTTGCGATAAGGACCATAGACGCGGTGGCAGGCGACTGTTGCGCAGTCAAGATGAACTTTCACCTGCTCCTTCCGCTGTCGTCTAGGGAAATCGCAGAGGTGACAAAGAGGGCGCACAGCCGACAGCTCTTGTGCATAGCAGACATCAAGCTGAACGACATTGGCGACACCAACGAAGTGGCACTTGAGCACCTCGCAAGGATGGGTTTTGACGCCGTGATAGCAAACCCGTTCATGGGCGCAAACACGCTTGCGTCGCTTGCAAAAAAGGCGCGCGCGCTCGGGATGGGAGTCATTGCGCTTGTGTACATGAGCCACCCGGACGCAGGGGAAGGGTACGGCCTGCAGGCGCACGGCGACATGATGTACAGGATATTCCTTGACAGAGCAGTCAAGGCCAAGGTCGACGGGATCGTCGTCGGCGCGACTCAGACTGACATACTAAGCGAGATATCCGAGAAAAAGAAAGAGCTGAAGGTTTCTTCGCTTGCCGTGTATTCGCCGGGCGTCGGCGCCCAGGGAGGCGACGCAAGACAGGCAGTTGAAAGCGGCTCGGATTATTTGATAATCGGAAGGTCGATAGTCCAGACAAAGGACCAAGCGATGGCGGCGCGCTGGTTCAGGCTGCTGGCGGCTTCTCCTTCTCCATGAACTGCGCGGCGGCTTCAAGCAGGTTCCTTGCGCTTTTGTAAGTGAGCTGCTCCATCGCGTCGTCGTAGCTTTTCCATGCAAAGCCGATGTGTTCGTGCGATATCGTCACGTCCCTTGTCTTTGTCAGGGCCAGAAAGAACACGACCTGCTTGTCGACGAGCCTCCGGGCCCTTCTGTACTTGTACGATATTGTGTTGCTAAAGCCTTCGACGAACTCGATGTCGGCTATCCCTGTCTCTTCGCGGATCTCCCGCACCGCGGCTTCCCTCTCGCTCTCGCCGGCCTCGATGTTTCCCTTTGGAAAGTCCCAGTGGCCGGCGGTGTAATGCAGGAGGAGGTACTCCGGCTTGCTGTCCGACGTGAAAACCACCACTGCGCCGGCGGACCTCTCGTCAACCACACGATCAGGTCAACAAGGTTGTTTGTATGTTTTACCCTTCTTCTTCCTCTTGTTCTTCTTCCTTTTCTTCCTGCTGCTCTACGATGGCGCTGCTTGGCGGCGCATAGTCGTGCACGTCCTCCCACTCTTCTTGCGTCATCCAGTAGCCACAGAACCACTTGTTTTGTTGCGACTGCGGATCAAGCTCGCCGTGCTCAGGCATTGTAATAACCAGGGTTGGGAAGAAAAGACGAGTTATTATTTTTTATTATTATTATTATTTCAGCCGCTGCCGCTGCTGGTGCCGTCGTTTGCTTTTACCTGCTCGCCACCGCGCCTGTGCCTGAAGTGCTGGTACAGGAACGCGGCCGCCACGAGCGACACTGCAAGCCCTATCAGGAGAGACGAAACCAGCGTGAACGGGCTGGTGGACAGCGTGAGCACGTCGGTGAACTGGAGCACTGGTATGTAGAGCAGGCCGAGGACTACGAGGCGCAGTATGTCTGCCATGGCGTGCGAGCTACCCTTCAGCCAGTTGCTCAAGAGCACGCCGGCCATTATCGTGGCGACCCCTATCCACATCATCGTTATCATGCCCTTGGCAAAGCTACCCACGATTGTCTTGTTGGTGATCAGCTGCAGCGCGTCCATCTGCGACACGGGTATGTCATGCGGTATGCTAGAGACGCCGTTTGCTATTGACGCAAGCATCATCAGCACGCCCCCGATCACAGAGAAGATCTTGATAAAGTCGGTCGGCCCCATCTTGCCTAGCGAGCTTATCGCCCTGTCGACGTCAAAGGCGCGCACCATGAACGCGCCGCCCAGGATTGCAAGTATCATCACTGTCAGCCACTTTGTCGCGTCAAACGCGACCGCAAGGCCGCCTGCGAGAAGCAAAGTCCCAGGCACTCCGAGAAAGAACTTGCTGTACTGCGGGTCGTACATCAACGCCTTTAGGTAGCGACCAAGCACCGCATACGAGTAT
>DASUXB010000011.1:0-3737 GCA_036378195.1 Nitrososphaera sp. | reverse complement strand
GATGAACCATGTAGCGCAAGAGTTAAGTTTGAGGTTCTGCACAGGTAATGCGTGTCGTTCTTTGGACCGCCGGGCGGCAACGGCCCGACTTTTGACGCCAAAAAGTACGGTACTTTGACTATGGCCATCAGGCAGACAGTCCTTGAAAGGGCGCGCAACCGCTGCCAGAAATGCTCCACAAAGTTCGGCCCGTCAATCGAGCCGCACTTTGAGCACATCAACGGGGGCAAGAAGGACAACAGGCCGCAGAACCTGCGCGCGCTGTGCCCAAACTGCTACAAGGCAGTAGAAGAGCGCGAGAACAAGAAAAAAGGAGTCCTTGGCGGCCTGCGCAAGGCTCTCGACAAGGTTCCAGTAGATTTCAAGAAATAAAAAATTGCGCAAGGTTATCTTAAAATGTAATACCGGCTGACTTGCAGAGGATAATATGCCGGCAAGACAGGTGTGGAAAAAGTGCACATTCTGCAACAGCGGGAGAAAGATGTGCTTTGCGTGCAGTGGCTCGGGCAAGGTCTCTCCCGGATGGCAAAAATGCTACGACTGCAACGGTTTTGGAAGCGTGCTCTGCACCAACTGCGGAGGGAGTGGCGGCTGGCGCGAAAGTACGTGGATCGAAGAAGAATAGATATACCACTACTATTTGCCGTGTTGCTTTGTAGTCGTAGTCACTATCTTGTCAAGGATGTAGGCCAATCCTTCAAGGTTCTCCTCCGTGTAGGGCGCTGCATAGATAAGCTGCGTGTACTGCGCGCGCACGCTCGTCCTGATAAGAAAGCGAGGTTGTCCTGAAATCTTGGCGGCATAATCGGTAGCGTCGTCGTTTGACCATATTTCAAAGACAGGAATTCTGGTTTGGATGTAGTGAGCACATTATCCAGCTATATGTGATTCTGTCTCACATGAGAAAGCTATCTTGAGGGATTTGCTCAATAACGGAGGCGCGCCTGCTTGTAATTTGTATATAATGGATTTCTCTGTATATAATTGCATAAACCTGCAAGCTCACTCCCATGCGCACCTGGGCTCGAAAACCTGCAAGGGCGAGTAGAGCCCTTTTTCAGTTAAACATTAGGTACGTGCTCTAATATGACATGTAATCCCACTAGCGGCGTAAACTCTTGATAATTTGTCTAGACTGTGTACTAAATATGGTTATTAATATCATATTAATCTCCATTATCGGCAATTGATGTGGGACATTAACGGTCTGATTGACAAGCTGCTCGAAGTGCGTGCAGTTGAAAAGCAGAGAAGAGGCATCACGTTTACGGTGTCTTTCCGGAGGTTCCTCGTATGTAGCCTGCGCGGCAACCAGACAAAGGCAGAGACGCTCGAAGGGTGGCGTATCATACTTGCCGACTACAACTGTTCGCTTGTCAGCCTGTCTGCAGAAGAGATAGGAGCTACAGTCGTGCTTTTGGATTATTATTTCCAGAACGTCAAGGCGGCTGCCCCGGACGGCCGATAGTACCGTAAAACTTGAAAACACAAGTGCACGCGCGAAATCAGAGATGCGCCCTCAGGATTTTGGGATTATCTCCATACAGTCGGCAAGGTCGCCGGTCCTCAGTCCCGCGGCGTTCCTGTCGAGGAGAAATTCCATGCACAGACCTTCGCAAATGTCTGCAAGGATCTTTTTTCCAGGTTCCCCAAGCATCCCCACGAACGCGCGCTCGAAAAGATCTGGCCTTTTTATTATCGCAGTACGGGCGTCCATTTCGCCCAGATAATCCTCCACTATGATGTCCATAAGTGCGGGAAAGACAACAGGGCCAAAGGTCTTTTCCAAGCTGCCAAGTATCGTCTCTGCCAGAGTTTCAGCATTCACCATAACAAATCCGTGTCCCCTCTTCTCTCACGCACAAGAAGCAAATCTTGATACCGATTTATCTTTTTTGGTACAGTAGCATAGAGTCCCACGTAATAGAAAGTTTTCAGCATCGATTCTTCTAGAAGTTACGATATCTGATAAGGATTGTTTTTTGGCGCGTGCGTTAATATGGAAGCGCAAAGGCGAAAAATAGCAGTGTCGAATGATTCAATCCGCGAGGCTCTGTACGAGCGCCTTCGCTCTTTTGGGATAAGCGTTGACATTTTCAGAAACTTCAACCTCACAGACGAAGAGCTCACGGACTTTGTGAACAGGTTGACAAAGCTCATGAAAAAACGCGGCACCTTTATCGTCCTGTAACTTGCATATTTGCGACGACAGGTTTTCAGACGCCATTGCGCCAGCTAGGCGCGTAATGCGTCAGCGCACGACGTGGAGGGCGCAGAAATCCTGCGTTACATAGTAGTTTCTGACAGAATCAAACGCCACACCTATCCCTTCGTTGTGGAAGGACTTGGACAGGATGTTTTGCCTGTGGCCCGAGCTGTTCATCCAGGCATCGACTATCCTGCTTGCAAGATATTCTTCTGTTATTGTACGGGTGGTGCCAAGGCGGTAAATGTTTTCCCCGCTTCCCTGTTTGCATATGTACCCAGCGCTGCTGTACCGGAACGTGTACCTGTGCCCTTCGAGATCATCGTGCGAGAAATAGTGCCGGTTGGCCATGTCCTTTGAATGGCCCAAGGCTATATTGGCGAGGGCAGGGTCCCATACAAGAGCCCCGCGGCCAAATTTGGCGCGCTGCTCGTTGATTTTCTGGTGAATAAGCTCGGCCGTCTTGGCCAAGTCTATCTTGGAAGAAGAGGAAGAGGAAGGCGCCAGAGTCTGGGTGGTCATCTTTGCCACTTCTTCGGTTTGCGCACCACTAGCACTTTTTGCGTCGCTCGCAGAAGACATCATGGCAGAAAAAGAACCCAGAGATGCCATGTTGTATGCAAATGCAATGCCGAGCATTGCAGACACGATGCCTATAGACAGCCATACTGTGGCTTTCACTAGAATGAAATTACCTAGTAAAACTATAAGATCTTTTTTCGTATCTATTTCTATTAGATTCTAGTACGCAAAAGGTCAAGTAGAGCCTTGAATATTTCAGCGGGTAATTTGATGAAATCAGGCCGCATTCCAAACCCTAGACTGCCTGACCTGCGCCGGTTACACCAAGCAAGGCTGGCATTTCCTCTGGCTGTCCAGTCAAAACCTGAAGATATTCTTCCATGCCCGGGTTGTGACCCACCACCGCACCACTTTGAGGTCATCCGGCAGCCGGCACAGGACGTTCAGGTATTCCTCCGGGTCCGACGTGTACAGCGATTCGATGCGGGTGATCTGCCGTACGTCATAGCCGCAGGATTTCGACACCGCGGAAGCCGTGTCATGGACGCGAACAGCGTAGAGCTGAGGATGGCATCAGGCATCAAGTCTTCTTCTTTCAGCGGCCTTCCCATGCGCGGCGCATCGCGTTTTCCGCGCTTGTTCAGCGGCCTGTCGCAGTCGGCAAGCTCGGGATGCTTCCAGCTCGACTTGGCATGACGCAGTAAAAGCAGCGTTTTTGCCATCATGTGCCACAATGATGACGCAGCTCATCTGGAATTTATCCGCAGGGCTGCTGTGACGCCATTGCAAGCCCCTAATATACCAGAACAACCATCTAAGAGCTGGTGAGCAATTCGCCTAAAACTTGCTGTGTTTGTTTATCCCTGCTTCTTGATGCAGGGTGTGATATTGTTGACACTGTGTGAAGTATGCGGTAAAAACGACGAATACCACACGTGTTCGACGTGCAACAAGCGTCTGTGCATCGACTGTTTCAACTCTGTGCATTTCGGCATAAACGCCCCGAGGG
>DASUXB010000010.1:0-4311 GCA_036378195.1 Nitrososphaera sp. | reverse complement strand
CGGCGACGCTTGTCACGCCTACTGCCTGCACCTTTGCCATCTTTTTTATAGAGTCGGCGCTTGCGACTGCATAGCCGACCCTGAATCCGGTCATCGCGTACGTCTTTGAGAACGACGACACGATGATGCTCTTTTCGTAGCCGTAAGAATGCACGCTTTCAAATGGCTTGAAGGAGTAGTCAGAATACACCTCGTCGCTAAGCAGGTACAGGTTATGATCCCTTGCCAGGGCGACTATTCTGTCCACCATCTTTTTGTCAAGGACCTTGCCAGTCGGGTTGTTCGGGTAGTTTAGCGCGATCATTTTCGTCCCGCTCGTTATAAGCGATTCCAGTTCCTTCGAGTCCGGGGCCCACCCGTTTTCAAGCGTGGTTTTCAGTACCTTTGTCCTTGCGCCGATAAAGTCGGCGCATTCCCTGTACGCGGGCCACGCAGGCTCTATCGTTATTATCTCCTCGCCGGGCCTCACAATCGATGCGATTGCCGCAAAGACGGCAAAGCGCCCTCCGGGCGTGACCATCACCCTTTCTTCGCCCACATTGCTCTTTTTTGCTATCGCCTCCCGCAGCTGCGGTATCCCCCGGGTGTCAGTATAGTGGTATTTCTTTTGCTTGAAAGAGTCGGCAAGCGCGCTTCCTGCCTGTGCGGGAGCAGGGTAGTCGGGCTCGCCCACTTCAAGATGGATTATGCGCTTGCCAGATGCCTCCAGCTGCTTGGCCTTCTGGAATATGCCAAGATGAGTCTGCCTCGGCGCCTTGTTATTTTGCGGCCGCTTTTGTGCCTGAACAGCCTCGGATTCTGTGAGCAACACGTTGAGCAGGCGCAGCGCAAATTCCCTGCTCATGCCCGTTTCCTCTGCCTGCTTTATGACCAAGAGGCGGATCTCCTGCTCGACCTTTTCGTCCTTGATGTCTATTCCAAGCCTGCTTTTAACATCGCCGACCTGTTCTGCAAGGGCCATCCTCTCATGTACCCTCTTTATGATGTCCGAAGTCACGGCGCGGATCTGCCCACGCAGCTCTTCCAGCTCTTTTTCCCCGGATGCCAATGTGCCAGTCAGGCGCTCCCTTTTTTCTTCTTCAAGACCGGAGGAATTAGTCCTGCGCGTATCGCGTGGTCGGCAAGCACCATCGAGACGACGCACTCGACTATCGGTGGCGCCCTTGGCACCACGCACGGGTCGTGCCTGCCGGGGACTGTCAGCCTGGCCTGCGACTTGCTCGACACGTCAAGCGTGTCCTGTGTCTTGGCTATCGACGCGGCCGGCTTGAACGCGACTCTGACTATTAGCGGCATGCCGTTTGACAGGCCGCCTAGGATGCCTCCCGAGTTGTTGGTCCTAGTCACTATCTCGCCATCCTTCAAGTAGTATGCGTCGTTGTTTTCTGAACCGCGCCTCTTTGATCCTTCAAAGCCAGAGCCAAACTCGACTGCCTTGACTGCGGGTATCCCAAAGAGGGCCCTGCTCAGGTCGGCCTCCAGAGACGCGTATATCGGCTCTCCCAGTCCCACCGGCAGGCTCGTAGTCGTGCACTCTACTACGCCGCCAAGCGAGTCGCCGTCCCTTCTTGCCGTCAAAATCGCGTCGCGCATCTTTTCAGCTGCCGCAGGGTCTGGGCACCTGACGTCGTTGTCGTAGCGACGGGCAATGTTTTCAGGGGTAATTCTATTGGCTTTAATACCGCCTATTTCCGACGTATAGGCGACAGTTTCAATGCCGAGCGTTTCTCGCAGCAGTTTCTGCGCCACTGCGCCGGCCATCACAAGCGTTGCAGTCAGCCTGCCGGAAAAGCGCCCGCTTCCGCGATAGTCTGCAAAACCTCCGTACTTCACCGTCGCAGGGTAGTCGGCGTGGCCCGGCCTCGGTATGTCCTTTATCGCCTCGTAGGCGCGCGAGTCGGCGTCTTTGTTCCATATCAACATGCATATCGGCGCGCCCGTGGTAAAGCCGTTAAAGACGCCTGAGAGTATCTCGACTCTGTCCTCTTCCTTGCGTTGGGTGGTGACTGCAGACTGGCCGGGCTTGCGCCTGTCAAGCTGGCCCTGTATATCGCCCTCTGAAAGACGGAGCCCTGCGGGGCATCCGTCGACCAGCATCCCTACGCAGCGGCCGTGGCTTTCGCCAAAGCTCATGGCGACAAAGCGCTCGCCGAGAATGTTACCACCACCCATGTTATGGTAATGCTGGCTTGCGCTCGGTATATTGGCTTTTTGGATTATCCGGCGTACGACAGCCTTGCGCCTAGGCCCTTCATGTCCTCTACAAAGTGCGGGTACGAGACGTCCACCGACTCGGCGCCTTCAACCACTGATTTCTCTGTCATCATAGCCGCTATCGTGAATGCCATGAAGAGGCGGTGGTCGTTATAGGCTTCAAGCGACGCGTTTTTCAGCTTTTTGGGCGCGGAAATGGTCAGCCCGTCGTGGAACTCGTCCACACTGGCGCCAAACTTGGCAAGCTCGTGCGCAATGTTTGCGACCCTGTCTGTTTCCTTGACGCGGGCGTGCGCGACTCCAGTTATCTTGACCGGCGACCTTGCCTTGAGCGCAAGAATCGAGACTACGGGCAGAAGGTCGGGTGTGTCTGCCAAGTTGAATTCGCCTCCTTCAAGCGATTCTGCTCCTTGCACTATGACCTCGCCCTTTGGCCTGTCCGCCTTTATCGTGCAGCCCATACGCTCCATTATCTCTACTATCTGCGAGTCGCCCTGCGGCAGGTTAAAGTTGAGCCCCTTTACCTTCAGCTTTTTTCCGACAAGCGCGCCCGCAGAGAGTATGAGCGCCGCGGTGGAAAAGTCGCTTGGTACGTCAAACCTGGTCGGCTTGTATTCTGACTGTTTGATGTGATATTCCAGCATATCCTGTCCGCAGTCGACCTTTACTCCGAAATGCTCCATCGTCGCAATAGTCGCGCGGACGTACGGCTTGGACACCAGATTACCCTTTATCTTTAGCGTGATTTCCGAGTCGGCGTAAACGCCGGCGACAAGAAGGCCGGATATGAACTGGCTTGATATGCTGCCGTCGATTATCGTAGTCCCGCCCTTTATGCCTCCGCCCCGGACTATGAGAGGAGGAGTACCGTTGCCCTTTGTAGAATAAGCCTGTACACCAAGCGGGCCAAGGGCGTCAAGTATCGGCTGCATCGGGCGCCTTCTGAGGCTCTCATCGCCTGTGAGGACCACGTGGCCGCTCTTGACTAGGCAGGACATGGCAGTCATTATCCTGATGGTTGTGCCCGAGTTTTCGCAGTTGAGCACGTTTTCAGGCGGCTGAAAATCATGCCTGCCCTGCACCTGTACTATGCCGCGCCTTTCCTGCACCTCTGCCCCAAGTGCCCTGCAGCAGGCAAGCGTGGCAAGCGTGTCTCGGGCAAGCAGCGCGTTTGTTATCGTCGACTGGCCACCGGAGGCAAGCGACGCTATTGCAAGGGCGCGGTGGGTGTAGCTCTTGCTTGAAGGGCACCGGACTGTTCCGTCAACCTTTGAGCGCCGTACCTGAATCTTGACCATTTTATGTTTACAGGACCTCCACGCTTGCCTTCTGGTTATTAACCTTAGACACCAGCACCCTGCCGTTGAATTTTGAAAAAGCGCTCTTTATGTCCTCCACCTTGTCGTCGTACGCCACGGCCGCTATCGATGGCCCGTTTCCAGATATGCCGGCGGCAAGTGCGCCCTGCTCTAGTGCCGCAAGCGCCGGCCTGTAGGTTGTGCCAAGCGCTGCGGAGGCAAGGACGCCGTTGAGCTTCATGGCCTTCCAGTACTCGCCGGCCTCTGCAAGCCGAAACGCGTCCGTAAATAAATCGGAAAGGTCGCTCAGCTTGTGCACTTCTCCCCGCGGCGTATTACGCGGCAAAAATATCACCGCGTGCAGGTTGTCCGGCGCCTCCTCCCTCTTTAGCAGCTTTTTCGCATAGTTGTCTGTCACCACGAACCCGCCAAAGTAGCACGCAGTGGCGTCGTCGTACGCGCCGGTTATTGTGACCTTGGCGTCAAGCGACGCCCTTACAGCCGCGTCGAGGACCGCATAGTCGTCGGCCTTCTCGCCTGCCAGTCTGCTGCACGCAAGGGCGACTGCGTTTGACACCGCGCTGGAGCTTTTCAACCCAAAGCCTATCGGGATCTCTGACCGGAGCTTTACTATCAACTGGTTGCGCTCAAGCGTGCCGGCAGGCAGCGTGTTTTTGATGATGTTGTTGAGCAGCCTGTCGTCGTTCTTGCCCGTCAGAAAGCGCAGGCCCTTGCCCTTTGTCATTTCGACCTCTGCCGTGACCTTGAGCGAGATGCCAAGCGCCGAGCCGTTGCCGGT
>DASUXB010000009.1:0-2580 GCA_036378195.1 Nitrososphaera sp. | reverse complement strand
CCGTTTGTGACAAGGAATATCGATTTCGTGGCCTTTAACGTCTTTAGGTATCTTATCAGCTGCGGCAGTTTCGGGTACATGGTCGGCTCGCCGGAAAGCGAGATCGCGTAATGTGCCGGCAGCAATGATTCGTCGAGCTTGGCCTTGTCGTTTTTTGCCCTGCCGTAAAACCCGTTTATCAGCCTCTTGCGCTCGGCCATCAGGTTCTGGACGATGACCTCCGGCTCGTCCACCATCTGCTCTGGCATTTCAAGCGTATCGTAGAATTCCGCCGGCCGCCAGCAGTACACGCACCTGTTTTCGCAGTTCATGGCAGTAGGGGTCATCTCCATGCACTGGTGCGTCGATATGCCGTAGAACTTGTGCTTGTAGCACGTGCCCTCGTTTGCAAACGACTTTTTCGTCCAGTGGCACAGCTCCACCGCCGAGTGGTTGTACACCCCGTACTTGGCTTTTCTGAGCTTCTCCTTGACTGCGGGCGTTATCTGTATCAAGTTGTTGTCGTCGCCTGTAGTCGAGTGCGAGAAATACTCGTCGGAGCAGCTCATAAAGTTGGAAAAGGCCGGATCAGATTTAAATTTTGCACTACGCCACAGGCTCGTTATGTCCGGTGTTAATACTGAGCAGATAATGAAGGCTGGTCTAGAGCTTGCAGGATGGAAAAAGATGCCCGCCGATAGCGTGGTGCACGTAAAGGGCAGGAACATCAAGAAAGTGATGATAGCAGTTGATGTCGGGACTGCAGAGCTACTGCTCGCAAAAAGTCTCGGGTGTGATGCCGTCATCGCGCACCACCCAATAGGAGTAGCCTCTATCAACTTTTACAAGGTCTTTGACAGGCACACTGACTACATGGTAGAGCACGGCGTGCCGAGAAAGGTCGCTAGGGAAGCGACAGCGAAACTCAAAGAGCGCGTGGAGACAAGGACGCACGCCAACATCTACGACGACGTGGTGGGAGCCGCGCGGGCGATAAAGATGCCCCTTGTCAACATACACCAGCCCTGCGACGAATACATGAGGCAGGCCATCCTTGCCAAGATAAAGTCGGGCAAGACGGAATACGTTTCTGACATTGTCGAGTCTGTGAGCAAAATACCGGAATTCCGCCACGCCGAAACCCACGTGCAAGTGAGGCACGGAAGCGAGAAAAACAAGGCCGGCCACTGGGCGCTCGTGATAGCGGCAGGAACCAACGGCGGTTATTCCATCGCCAAGGCGTATTTCCAGCATGGCGTTGACACCGTAATCTACCTGCACGTTGACTATGGCGACTTGGTAAAGATGCGCGAGGAAAAACTACAGGGAAACCTTGTCGTCCTGGGCCACCTTGCAGGCGACTCGCTCGGTCTGAACGCGCTTGCAGACAAACTTGAAGAAGGCTTGGGCCTTGAAACGGTCAGAATAGGACTCTTGCCTTCCAAGTAAGCAATCGAACGATTATATATTGTGCTTCCTGCAGATTGCACTGGCGGCCTTCGTAGTATAGCCTGGTGAGTATAGGCGGCTGTGGACTGTTCTGAAATTGTCTCGGCAGACACCGCTTGAGGAGGGTTCAAATCCCTCCGAAGGCCCCATCATCTAAATTTTCAGAAAATAATTGTCGTATACCTTGCGGTAGTTGCTGACAAAAATAAAAAAAGGAAAAAGAGAGGCTCGTCCAGCCTGCCTTACATCTTTGGCAAGAAGCTGAACTTGCTGTACCTTGTCGTGGCGACGATGATGCCGACGATTGCGACTGCAAGAACGATTGCAGCGATTGCGCCGAACTCTGGGATCGCTACGAAGGTACCTGTGATGTCGATCTGTTCAGACTGGGCCGCGAACGGGACAGTCACTGTTCTTATGGACGCACCGTGGTCGTCATCAGCAAAGTCCTCGATTCCATCGACAAAGACTACATAGTCGGTGTCATTGCCTGTTTGGCCATTCGCTCTGGCGTCTGCGAGAGTCCTTGGAATCTGGATGATCAGCTGGCCGTCTGCGGTCGAGTTGATCTTGGCAGTGATTGTCGAAGTGTCCGAGTCACCTGCGAGGCTAATGAGTTTGCCGCCGGTGATCTTGTACATGACCTCCTGCGTACCGTTCTTGAGCTGTATTGTCATCTTGCTCCATCCGCCTGACGATGGTCCAGTGCCTGTTGCTGTGAACTTGAACATTGCTGATCCAACGTCTGCACCATTGTATGTGACTGTTGCCTTGTAGTCGCCGCTAGACTTCATTATACCTCCTGCCTTGAACGAGTAGGTAAATGAGCCGTCTGCGCTGGCGGCAAACTGGTCGAACTTTACAATGCTGCCTTTTGGATCGAATACTCGAATGAGTAGTGGTTGTCCTGTTGGTGCTGTGCTAAGTTTTCCAGAGACTTTGATGGTGTCTCCTGTGCTGTAATCTGTCTTGTCTGTCGTTATGGCGGTGCTGCTTTGTGCATGTGCAACGCCAAACGTGCCGACAGCCGCAACAGATGCCAGCATTATTGCCATTAGTGCGTACGCTTTATACTCCATTATCCCTCATGCACACCTAACACGCTATATTTCCGTTACTATTTATCCTTTTTGTGCAGGAACTCTAACGCTT
>DASUXB010000008.1:0-3162 GCA_036378195.1 Nitrososphaera sp. | reverse complement strand
CTTGGCTTTTGCGTACTGCTCGATGTTTTTGTGGTTGACGCCGCCGGAAATTTCGATGATGGCTTTTTTGCGCAATCCTAATTTTGCAATGTTTTTGATTGTCTTTGCAGCCTGCGCCGGAGTAAAGTTGTCCAGCATGACGATGTCGGCTCCTGCCCTGATGGCTGCAATTGCCTCCTTCTCGCTCTTGGCCTCGCACTCTATCTTTATTGCGGCTCCGGCGCCCTCTCTTGCAAGCCTGACGCATTTGTCAGGCGCGCCGCCTGCAAGGGCAATGTGGTTATCCTTTATCAGGACCATGTCATCAAGGCGCATCCTGTGTGCCAGCCCTCCGCCGAGGACGACTGCCTTTTTGTCAAAATAGCGCAGGCCCGGAGCCGTCTTGCGCGTTGCTGCTACCTTGACCGGCCTGGCCTTGTCCGCAAGTGCCCTTGTCTCAGTGGCTATGCCGCTCATCCTCATCACCAGATTCAGCGCGGTGCGCTCGGCCTTTAGTATCGCCCTTGCGTTGCCTTTGATTATCATGACACGCCTGCCCTTGCTCACCTTTGCCCCGTCCTTGACAAGCGCCCTTGCCGAGCAGCCGCAGATGTCAAAAACGATGCCTGCCTCTTCAAGGCCGCAGACGACCGCGTTGTCCGTCTTGCAGATTATCTCTGCGCTTGCGTTCAAGTCTGCAGGGATTGTAGTATCGCTTGTAATGTCGCCTGTGCCGACGTCTTCCTGGATGAAAGAAACGAGCGCTTGCCTGACGTTTAGAAATGTGTCCAGGCTTGACAACCTTACTGGACCTTCAGCGCGTACCTGCTTGGGGCGGTTATTTCAAGTGTGCTTGCCACAAGCGACTTGGCCGGGTCAAACACCAGGATTATGCCAGACCAGTCTGGGCTAAGGTCGGTCGACTTGCACACGGGGCACACCTTGCCACTGGTGAGGGCTTTGCACTTTCTGCACGCCTTTTCTTTGGCCATCTATACTACTTGCCTCCCTTCTTGTCCTTCGGAGCGGCTCCAGGCTTGACCTCTCCTCCTGCGCTGCTGCCCTTGCCCTTTTTGATCTCTTCCTGTATCCATTCAAGGGCGCCGAGGAACGGCTGCCTGCACGTGATGCCTATCTTGCCCATGCCTGCGCCCTTGCCGAGGCTGACTGCGGTTATCCTTGCGCGGATCTTTGTGCCTATCTTTAGGGCACGGGAAGACTGGTTTGCGACGATGACTCCCTGCTTGACGTCGCTTTTCAAATAGTCGTCGGTTATCTGCGAAAGGTGTAGTAGCGCATCGGTCGGGCCTATTCTCACGAACGCGCCAAAATCGGTGATTTCCACGACCTCGCCTTCGACTACTTCTTGCAGCTTGGGGTAGAACGTGAGCGCCTTGAAAGTGACCTTGTGGTAGGTTGCGCCGTCCCCTGCCACCAGCTTGCCAGTCGAACTCACCTCAGCGTCGGTTATCATGACCACGTAGCCGACGTCCGGCGAGAGCATACTTTCGTACTTTTCCTTGAGGATCTGTATAGCGGCATCTTTGAGAGAGTTTGTCAGTCTGCTTGGAGGAATCCTGACGACGTCGCTCATGTGCACTATGGCAAACATAATATTGTACGCGAGAAGTGGTTGACGTCAACTTTATGAACTTTTGGATTGCATAAAGTCTAAAATTTTCTACATCATCCCCCGTACCTTTGGCTTGGTTTTAAGCTGCAGGAACTCCAAAACGATGATTTAAATACGGTGTAGGCAAATTTTTCTCAAATGGTGACGGTAGATCAAGTCCTAGGTTCCCTGAAAAAGGTGGTTGACCCGGAGCTCCACAAGGACATTGTTTCCATGGGTATGATAAAGGATCTTTCAATAAGCGACGGCAAGGTCGCCTTTACTCTTGAACTCACAACGCCGGCCTGCCCGTTCAACAGCGACATCGAGCGCGACGTGCGCGCCGCCATAGCAGGCATTGGCGTTCAGGATTTGCAGATGCGCGTGACTGCACGCGTGATGGAGGGAAGGGCGCTGAACCTCGACGAACTGCTGCCTGGCGTAAAGAATATCGTGGCAGTGGCGTCCGGCAAAGGCGGAGTAGGCAAGACTACCGTCTCTGTAAACCTCGCGTTGTCGTTGGCAAAGACTGGAGCCAAGGTCGGATTGCTTGACGCCGACATTTACGGCCCAAGCGTGCCTCTGATGCTGGGGCTAAAGGCGCAGCCGGAGGTCGAGAACAACAAGATACAGCCACCAGAGGTCGCAGGCGTCAAGGTAATCTCGATGGGCTTTTTCTACGAGCAGTCGCAGCAGGCCGGAATCTACCGCGGCCCGATTGTCTCTGGAATAGTCAAGCAGTTTCTTACCGACGTCAACTGGGGTGAGCTCGACTACCTAATAATCGACCTGCCGCCAGGGACAGGCGACGCGCCGCTCACGATAGCGCAGACGATTCCTATCACTGGCATACTCATTGTCACGACGCCACAGGACGTGGCGATGAACGTGGCAGTCAAGGCTGTCGGGATGTTCCACAAGCTAAATGTCCCGATAATCGGCGTCGTGGAGAACATGTCTTTCCTCAACTGCCCGCACTGCAACGAGCAGATATACCTCTTTGGCAAGGGTGGCGGCAAGAAAATCAGCGATGATTTCAACATCCCGTTCATAGGCGAGATACCGCTGCACCAGCACATCAGCCAGGGAAGCGACACTGGAAAACCAACCGTGCTTTCCGAGCCGCAGTCATTCCAGGCGCAGTCGTTTGAAAAGGCGGCCAAGATTATTGCCGGAAGGATAAGCATCATTGCCGCAGAGATGCGCGCGCAGGAAGAGGCAGAGGCCAAGGCTTCGCAAGAAGGCGCAAAAACCCCGGAAAACAAGCCGTCAGCTTAATAGCCTGACTGCTGCAACAACAGAAATAGATCTGCTTGCGACAGCAAGACCTCGACGCGCTCAAAAAGCCTTTTGGTACGCTCGTGCCTGACGCGCAAGTGACAAAGGAAAAGATTTCGATTATTGTAAAAGGCGCCAAGAAGATAATCGCAGTCGGCGACGCGACGACGGAGCGGCTGCTTGGCTTTGGCATAATTCCCGATTTGGCAATAGTGGACGGCAAAGAGCGGAGGCTCGTACGCGACTATCCAAGGCACGATGCAAAAGAAATGCACTGTACCAATCCTGCCGGC
>DASUXB010000007.1:0-2273 GCA_036378195.1 Nitrososphaera sp. | reverse complement strand
GATGTAGATCTTCTTCAGTCTTTGGATCTCGACTTCCTTCGGGATCAGTGCTGGCATCTGCGCCATGAATTACCTAGTGAATAATCGACTATATTAATCTGCATTTCAAAAATTGACAACAGATTATAGAGTAACCTGCTCGTTACGACCTATGAAATAATAATTATTTAATTTAAAAGTTAAAAAGATATAATTATAATCAATACCAAAGTCTAAACACGCATGATTATCATTGACGCTAATCGCTTTGCTCCCCATCTGAAAATCGCCAAAAAGAGCAAGGCTTGCAACCAAGCTGTACATCTTTTGTAGGGCCTGCGGTTATTTTGGCTTTGCCTTATGATATAGCGGTGGCAGCTCAGTCAAATGCCTTCTCTTCATCAGGTCAGGATTAACTCTGAATCTTCACAGCTGCCAGCCAAGCTTGGGACGCCCGCATATTAATAATCATGGCTTTTCTTCAAGGAACGGCTTGTACATCTCCACGAGGTCTGAGAGGGGAAAGCGCTTTTTGCCCACTATCTTGATGTCGACGCGCACCTTGTGGTCCTCCACCTCGATGATGTTGTACGAGTTTTCAAAGAACCCTCTGAACCTGCTTGACGAGGTAGTGCCGGCGTAGCCTATCTCAAGTGACCCCAGCTTCCACACCCAGGGCCTGTGCTTGTGCCCGCACAGGACGAGGTTCACCTTTGACTGGAGGCACGTACGGAGAGTGTCGCCGGCGTCAAGTATGAGTATCTTGTCGGTACCCGTGTCCGGTATTCCCACCAGGTGGTGGTGCATCGCGACTATCTTGACCTTGTCCGCGTATTTTGCAAGCGTCTTTTCCATCCACAGGTTCTGCCGGTAGCCGACCTCGCCCTCGTCTCTGTCTGGCCTTGCGGTGCCAAGCGTCAGGATGACGACGTCGCCAAACTCGTAGACATGCTTTGTCGGAAAGAACTTTTTGAACAGCAAGTAGCCGGTGTGCCTGTAGTCGTGGTTGCCCGCAATTACTATGATGTTTGGGCACTCAAACCTCTTTATTTCGCTGCGCGCCTTTTCAAACTGCGGCAGTATGCCCTCGTCTGTGAGGTCGCCTGTGATTATAATTGCGTCTGGCTTGAGCTTGTTCACTTCGTCGATTACGGTGTCAAACACCTGCTGCGAAAAGAGGCTGCCTACGTGGATATCTGAAAGCTGTACAAGACGCATCTGCATATTTTGCATCCCGCGCTATATAACGTTGCCAGCAGTGAAAAAAAGCAATGTTATATTAACGCCTCCAAATAGCTAGTAGGACAGCAAAAGCGAAATGCCAAAGCGCAAGATAAAGGAGGACAAGCCGCGAAAGAGGCTTGGCAAAAAGGAGATGCTCATCATCCCGATAATCATGGGCGCGGCTACGCTTGGCTCGCTCTTGCTCGTGTGGCTCTCGCCTCCTCCAAGCCCCATAGACGTGTGCCTGAAAAACGTGAACGTCGAGACGTTCCAGCTTTTCCCCAGGGTCGAGGTAATAGTGGACGGCCATCCCATGCAGCTGCCTGACAACCTCGGCCACCAGCCCAAGGACGGCAAGGAATGCGTACGCCCAATCCGCACCGACAAGGTAGGAAACGACATACACATCGAGTACATCAGGCCAGTGAAACTTTCGATGGTTGACTTTATGCGCGTCTACGAGTACGACAACAGGACAATAACAGTCGTCAACAACTCGACTGGCACCAATGTGCCTCAGGTATTGACCCTGAGCGACTATAACATCCAGTACTCGTACTTTTCTGAAAAGAACGAGTTTACCAAGGTCCCCGACGTAAAGAGCGTCCCGCCCTTCACCAAGGAGATGGTGATAAGGATGGAGCTCACACACAAGTAGGCAAGTAGGATTAAATAGGAAAGTGCGGACTCCCGCTTTGATTCAATTTGGCTAAAAAGACCGCCGCTATAATCAGAGGTGACGGGACAGGCCCGGAGCTCGTAAACGCGATGATAAAGGTGCTGCAGGCGTGCAACACAAAGATGGAGCTGGTCCAGTGCAACGCCGGCTCCGAGTGGTGGGAGAAGAACGGCGGCAGCTCGTACATCTCGCCGGAGGTCTGGAAGCTATTGGAGGACTCGGACGCCTGCTTCAAGGGCCCGACCACAACGGTCCCCGTGCCAAACGCCCCAAGGAGCGTGGCAGTCAGCATCAGGCAAAAGTTCCAGCTTTATGGCAACCTGCGCCCGATAAAGACGTACGCAAACGCCGAAAAGCAGCTTGACTTTATCTGCGTCCGCGAAGCGACTGA
>DASUXB010000006.1:0-7663 GCA_036378195.1 Nitrososphaera sp. | reverse complement strand
AGCGCAAACCCGGTGACGGTCCAATCAAACCCGCAGTCCGGGTCGAGGCCGTGGACGGGCATAGCAGGTACCAACCTGACGCCTGCAATAGCAAAGGCCATGGGGACCAACGAGCAGTCGGGCTTTCTAGTCACGGCAGTCGAGCCCAGCAGCCCTGCGGACAAGGCGGGTATGCACGGCGGCGACAGGGAGGTCACGGTGGAAAGCAAGAGGCTGGCCGTAGGAGGGGACATCATCGTAGAGGTCGACGGCCGGCCTGCGACAAGCTTTGCAGAAATCCAGCAGGTCTTTCAGCAAAAGCACGTGGGCGACACCATGCGCTTTACCGTGGTCAGAGGAAGCGTTACGATGCAGATCCCTGTGACAATCGAAGAGCACCCGTAGGCCCCTGCCCAACCTTAATAGCGACTTTTGTCAAAACACTTGCGTGAAATACGCCAAGGTATCAGGCGAGCTCCCCGGGCCGATAGCTTCTGATGTTATTTCCTCTGTGAAAAAGAACTGCTACGACTCGACGTTCACGTACCCGCTCGTCATCGCAAGCGGCAGCGGCTGCGTGATAAAGGACGTAGACGGCAACTCGTTTCTTGACTTTACGTCAAACATCGGCGCCTGCCCACTGGGCTACTCGCACCCAGACGTCACCGGGGTGCTTGCCGAAATGAGCAGAAACGGCGCGCACAAGATTGCCGGACAGGACTTTTACTGCAGGGAGCACGCCGGCCTTGCAGAACAGTTCGTCTCCGTGCTCCCAACAGGCTTCAAGGCGTTCTTTATCAACTCTGGCGCGGAGGCAGTCGAGAACGCGGTAAAAGTGGCGTATAGAAAGAGGTTTGCAGAGGGCCGGCCGGTCCTCCCTGGAGTTTCGTGCACCGGCGCCTTCCACGGAAGGACGCTTGGCGCGCTGTCGTTTACGTACAGCAAGCCCGTGCAAAAGGCCGGCTTTCCCGAGCTAGCCGTTTTGCGGATAAAGTTCTGCACGTCCGACGGCGACTCGGAGATAGATGCCGTCGAAAAGATGCTTGCGGAAAACGACGCGGCGTTTGTCATTACCGAAATAGTGCAGGGGGAAGGCGGCTACAACATCGCAAGCCAGCAGTTCGTGCAGAACCTGCGCAAGGCGACGGAAAAGCGCGGCGTGCCCCTGATACTTGACGAAGTCCAGTCGGGCATGGGCCGGACGGGCAAGTGGTGGGCATTTGAGCACTATGGCGTCGTACCGGACATCATGAGCGCGGCAAAGGCGCTGCAGGTGGGCGCAACCGCGTACAGAGGCGACTATGACCCCGGCCAGCAGGGCATCCTTTCAAGCACGTGGGGCGGCGGAAGCAGGATAGACCTTGCGGTGGGCGCGACAGTTATCGAGGTGATAAAGCGCGACAGGCTCCTTGCCAACGCGCTTGTGATGGGCGAGCGGCTGAAAAAGGGGCTTGCAGATATTGTGGGCAAAAAAGGCATAATCGACGTGCGCGGCCTCGGACTCATGATAGGGGTAGAGTTTGATACAAAGGAAAACCGGGACTCGGCGCTCCAGCAGGCGTTCCGGCGCGGCCTCCTGCTGCTTCCCGCCGGCCAGAAAGCAATGCGCGTGATACCACCTCTTGTCATAACCGGCGAGGAAGTCGACGAGGGGCTCGAACTGATGACGAGCCTCTAGTACGCCGCATACTCGTCCCCGAGGACCTGCGCCGCTATCTTTAGCTCAAGCACCTCGTTTGCGCCCTCGTAGATGATGGTCGCCCGCGAGTCGAGAAAATGGCGCGCCACGCGGGCAGTTTTCCTGTATCCTGCAGAGCCGAAAACCTGCATCGACCTGTTGGCGCATTCAAATGAGTGGTTGCTTGCGTGGAACTTTGCAATAGCCGCAAGCCTGTCTGCCTCTGCCCTGAGCGCAGTGTATTCCCTGTCCTGCCTACCAAGCCTGTCGAGCCATTTTGTGTCGGTTTCTTTCAAATTTTCAACGTATTCGTGAAGCCTCTGCCTTGCAGCCGCCGCCCTGTAGACCAGCCAGCGCGAGCTTTCAATGTCCGTCGCAATCCTTGCGACGTGCTCCTGTATCAATTGCTTTTTCGCTAGCGCGCCTCCGTGCTGGTGGCGCGACTTTGCATATTCTGCCGATTCTGCAAGGCAGTCTTCCATGACGCCGACTGCGCCGGCGGCCACGCTGAGCCTGCCGTCGATGAGCGCGCTGTGCGCGACGCTCAGGCCCTCACCCTTTTTTCCAAGCAGGTTCTTTTTCGGGACGATGCACCTGTCAAAGTAGACCTCGGCGTTTTTGACTGTGAGAAGGCCCATCTTGTTCTTCATCTCCTCCGTGCGGAGTCCCTCCGCGTCGCCGTCTATTATGAACGCCGACACCCTGCCGGTGGACGGGTCTTTTGCGTACGTAGTCATCACACCGGCAAAAGTGCCGTTTCCTATCCAGTGCTTTTTGCCCTTCAGCACGAACCCTTTTGGCGTTTCCTCAAACGTCGTCGTCATCGCGGCAGGGTCGCTCCCGGCAGCCGGCTCTGTGAGCGCAAACGCCATCGCCTTTTTGCCTGTGGCAGTGTCTGGCAGGTATTCTCTCTTTTGCTCTTCGTTGCCCCACCCCTGCAGCACCAGCTGCCCTATCGAGGTGTGCGCGGAAAAGAACGTACGAAGTGAGCTTCCTTCCTGACCTATCCTTTCAATTGCCAGCGCGTACGTGAGCATGTCAAGGCCAAGGCCGCCGTACTTTCTTGATATGGGGCAGCCGGTCATTCCTATTTTGCCGAAAACCGGGACGATCCTGTCGTTGAGCCTTTCGGCAAGGTAAGCCTCGTCCTCGTACGGCCTTATCTCCTTGCACGCCGCATCAACCCTGCCGAGGAACTCTTGCTGCCTTTTTGAAACCTCAAAATTCATCTCGGAAATGTCAGAATAATAGCCAGGCACGCCGGACTGAAATTCGCAGCGTAGGTATAAAAGCGAGGCTGCGGGAATTTCGGCAGATGAAGTTTTCCGAGTTTGCAATCGGCCAGGAATTTTCCGCGTCTTTGACGATAACCGAGGCCGACTTTCACACTTACATCGCTTTTGCCCGCACGAGAAACGTCCTGCACGAAAACAAAGAGCTTGCGGAAAAAGAGGGCATCAAAGGCACGCTTGTACCGGGCAGGGCGGTCATCGCAAGGGCTGAAGGGGAAATGACGCGCCTGCCTGCGTTTTCAGACTGCGTCATGCTCCTGTACGGGATGGACGGCGACCCCGAGTGGGCAGGGCGCCAGACGCGCTTTATGGGCGAGGTGTACGCCGGCGACACGCTTGACGCCAGGTACAGAGTGGCATCAAAAAAGGAGGAAAAGGGATACGGGATATTGCGAGTCGACTATGAGATAAAAAACCGCTCCGGGAAAACCGTAGTCGTGTCGAGGGGCAACCTGTACCGGATAAAGATCTAGTTTACGAGTGCAAATCGCACTCCACGCGCATTACTTCTTTTATACACACGCGTGTGCGCGTTTCCAGTGGACTACAAATACAAGCGTAGTTGTAGCAGTTTTTAGTTCTTTTATTGTAGGCTTGTCAAACAGCTTCCGACACATAGGCAAAAAGAAGAAAAGGAGAGGATGATGAGGGCGTCATCATCATCCTTTGAATCTACGGCATGTTAGTTGGTGAATAAGCCCTCATTATTTCTAGCTCGGACTAGGGACGCGGAAACGTCACAATGCTGTGCCCCTCCTTATCTCTCAACATGTTTACAGTCCCATAGATGGACTGCCCTACAAAATGATTTGAGGTATCCTTTGGATCTAGCATGATGGTTATTGTGCTGAGTTTGTCTATTATTATGACTGTCTTGACGTTCGTCCACGTGATGGCGTGGTTAAGGGCTACATCGACGGTTCCTGCTATCATGGTGGTCCCGTTGGCGTTCAGTTGAATTGACGTGTTATTGCTTGCAGGATGAAAGTTGCTGATCTCGTGTACATGGCGATTGCTGGCGTCAAGATGAACCTTTGTGAACTTTACGTCAAGGAGCGTTATATTCCCATTTTCAGCTTTTAGATGCCATGCCCCGCTAAGGATAAAGGTTTTTGGAGGCACGACGGACGCATTCATAGTGGCAGTTGAATTCATTGACGACGATGACGATGGCGACATCATGTTGCTGCCGGTCGTGTTTGAAGGTGCCATTGATGAAGTCATGTTGTTGATATTTCCTGCCTGATTATCCGCAGAAGATGCAGGGAGGATCAAACCTGCAATATAACCCGCGGCTGAAAACGTGCCAAGCCCCGTCGCGTTTACAGGGCCAGTCGCTAAAACCGACGAGTTAGAGTTGGTCATCATTGATGATGAAGTCATGTTGTTTGATTCTGTCGCATTCTGTGCCAGAATTTGCTTGGGGGCCAGAACTCCCATCAACGAGAGTGCCGTTCCAAGTACTATGCCAACCATCATCAGGGTTGCAATGGTTTTTGTTAACATTGGTTCGGTTATCCGGCCAGCGTGTTTAACCCTTACTCAACCATGGTACAGAGAATAAAAATAGTCTATGAGCCATTACTATTGTTGTTCAAAATGGGAGATCAAGAGAGATGAAGTGGATCACAAGAGAGCACGCAAAAGTGGACAGGATTGCCTGTCCCTGGCTGATAAAGAATTTTGTGGACAAGGATGCAGAATTTCTTTTTGTTCCAGCTGACAAAGTCGTTCAGACTGCCAGAGAAGCAAACGCGACGCCCTTTGACGTGCCTAACGTAGAACTGGGACATCATGGAGAAGAGTGCTCATTTGACGCCATAGTGAAAAAGTATGCTCTTTATGAAAAAGAGCCTGCGCTGGTTGAATTGTCTAAAATTGTCCGGGGTGCAGATACTCCCAACAGGACGTTGACGCCGCAGTCAGAAGGACTGGTTGCAATAGCCACGGGATTCAGCATGAATTCAAAAGATGATCATGACAACATGGCCAAGCAGTTCCACGTTTACGATGCCCTTCTGGCATTCTGCAAAAGCCACGCGGGCAGAGCATAGAGAGAGACAAAAGAAAGACTTGATGCTGGAATGGCTCTCTAGGGACGGCAAGCTCGTACTAGCGGCCAGGATGATAAGGACATTTGCGTACGGCTTTCTTTCAATCGTGCTTGCCATATACCTCAAGACAATAGGGTTTGACAATGTCCTCATAGGATTAGTCCTGGCTGCGACGCTAGTCAACAGCGTCATATTTACTCTGGTGGCAAGTTTTTACGCAGACAGGATTGGCAGGCGCAACACCCTCGTTATTTATGCGGCGTTGATGTCGGTAGCCGGGCTGGTATTCGTCGTAACTGACAACCATGCCGCGTTGATTGGCGCTGCCCTTGTGGGAACAATCAACGTGACGGGATCGGAGACAGGCGCTTTTCTCTCGATAGAGCAGGCACTGCTTCCCCAGACTGTACGCGACCAAAAGAGGCGCACCCTGGCATTTGCGCTTTACAACATGGCCGGAACCTTGGCCATGTCGGCAGGTGTACTCTTGTCAGGCTTGCCATCCATTTTTCAGCAGCAACAACAAGGCTTGAATCAAGTCGAATCCATAAAGCCCCTTTTTCTCTTGTACAGCCTTCTTGGCATTGTAGTGCTTGCCATCTATATGTCACTTTCAAAGAAAGTTGAATCGACTACGAACGAATCCCTGGCAGCCAAAAAACAAATGACATTATCGCCCGCATCAAAGAAAATTGTCGGCAAATTGTCTGGACTGTTTGCAGTAGACGCATTTGCCGGCGGCTTTGTAATTCAAAGCATCGTATCTTTCTGGTTCTATACCAAATTCGGCGCTGATTTGGCCGCTCTGTCATTAATTTTTTCAGCTGCCGGGGCGTTGACGGCGCTTTCCTTTCTAGCTGCAGCAAAAATCGCAGACAGGATCGGGCTCATAAATACGATGGTCTTTACCCACATACCGTCCAACGTATTTCTGATACTTGTAGGATTTGCTCCTTCGCTGCCTCTGGCAATTGCATTTTACCTGACGAGAATGGCTCTGTCACAGATGGACGTTCCCACAAGGCAATCCTATATCGTCTCTGTTGTAGCCGAAGAAGAAAGGACGCCTGCGGCTGGAATTACCAACATATCCAGGAATATTTCTCAGGCAGTATCGCCATCCTTGACTGGCTACATCCTGCAGGCTTTGCCTGCACTAGCCGCTCCTTTTGTCTTTGGCGGGGCGCTAAAGATCGCGTATGACATAGCCTTGTACCTTAATTTCAGAAACATCAAACCATCTGAAGGAAAAAAGTCTGGATAGCTGCTATGGGCTCTGCTAGTGCTCGGTGATGATGGGATTCGAGCCAGAACCGCTGGTTGTTGTCAATCGCAGGCTATCGCGCGTTAATCAAGTTTGGACACGCCGTCATTGTTCCCTGAAGCTCTCTATGACGGTCTGTAAATAAATTTGCATGTCATAGACTCAAATGTTTGATTTATTGTTTAACCAAGGCTTGGGTAAATTGCACCGCCCATCATTTCTTCCACAAATGTCGAGTGCAAACCTTAGTCATTGCAGGATCTATTGAAAAACAATTATCCAAAACTTGAGAAATTTTAAACAGAGTTACTCTTCTCAACGCTTTAAAACATTGGCCACAAGATAACGCGAGATGTTGAATAGCATCATGAAAAACAAAACGGCATTCCTATCGATGTTGGTACTGGGTGCCGTAATAGCAACATACGCCTTTGGCACGCCTGTCCACGCGTTTGCTTCCGGCAGCGGCGGGAACGGTGGTAACGGCGGCAATGGTGGAAACGGAGGTAACAGCTATGGTTCCGGCAATGCCGGCGATGGAGGAAACGGTGGTAACGGTGGAAATGGCGGCGATGCCATTGGCGATGCAGTCGCCGGAAATGGCGGCGACGGAGGCAATGGGGGAAATGGCGGCAATAGTTTCGGTTCAGGCGATGCCGGCAACGGTGGTAATGGCGGCAACGGCGGAAACGGTGGCGACGCAAGCGGCAGCAGCGACGACGAAGAAGAGAGCAACTGGCAGTACGACAGCTGCGGCTGCTGAGTCTCTAACGCAGAATAAAGAGAGGATGACGTTTCCTCTCTTTTTTCTTTCTCTGAAGCAAGGTTTCTGGACACGCACTATCATCATCCTTCTTTGCGCCACGGCGCGTACGAACAAAGTAAAAGATTACACACACTGCACGACGGTTTCGCATTATCATCAACCGCCACCACTACTATCATGCACAGAAATGACCTGCGAAAATAAATAGTCCGTCGCGCTTGCAAAGCTATAGTTGCCTGCGACCGGCAGAGTCAGCGTGGGCTGGCAGATTGTCTTTACGTTCCTACCAATTCTGGACTTGTGGGCATTTTACAGGATCAAGAAGCTGCAAAAATACGTGCTGTACGCGGTTGTGCCGTCCATTGTTTTGTCAATCATCGCGGTTTCATACATTATTGCCGCAGAACGTCGATTCATACCATGGGGAGACGACGGCCTTGTGTTCGGTAGCGCCAAGGCGGCAGCAGAAACCGCATCAATCATGGGTAATGTGATAGGCTGGGGCCTTCAGGGTTTTTCAGTCTATCTTGTAATTATCTGGTCGAAAAGGCATAACCAAACCTTCGATACCTTGCCTTTGTAAACTTGCCGCGGCGGAATTCTGACCCTAGAACCCTGCCTTTTTCATCT
>DASUXB010000005.1:0-3026 GCA_036378195.1 Nitrososphaera sp. | reverse complement strand
GACCCTGCATGAAAGAGTCTATGGCGACAAACCGCACTACGTACCAAGTGGCTATCACTGCGAGACATGCAGAATTTTTTACGATGCGAGCACAAAGCAAACGTCGAAAGTAGTCTACGGTGTAGCAAAAGACAAAGACGGCAAAGAAGCTGCGAACGAGCAAGACCGTATGCGAAACGCGCACAAAGCGCATGCGATCGCTGCACAAACCGCATTCGAAACCGAGTCTTCGAGTTCTTCGTCTAGCGACCTAGTATTGCATGAGAAAGTACGGGCCCAGAGGGACTCGAACCCTCGACCAACTGCTTCGCAGGCAGCCATTCTGTCCAAGCTGAACTATGGGCCCAGTGGAGGAAAAGTCTCGGCCACCTTAATTAAAACGTACGTAGCATCAGCCGGCTTCCTTTATGGCGGCGTCGGCCTGTGCGCTGTAATTCAGCGAAAGCGAGAACAGGTCCAGCGTCTTTTGATACTCGGCCTTGTCGCCCGTCAGAAGGTACGCCTTGAAATGCTCGTTGCTGTCCTTCTCTGTCTGTATCGCCTTTACCAGCAGGCTGCGGGCCTCGGTGTACCGCTCGGGCGTCTCTAGCGCGTTTGACCTGTCTATAAGCGACTGGTACCTTGGCATGTATTTGTCTACGATTCCTGCCATCGTGGCGTTGTCGTACTGGCCTGCCTTCCACTTGCCCTCCTCTGCTTGGTACTCTCGCGTCAGGGCAATAGAGTCAAGCGCGATTCCGTTCCACTTTTGCTTGAACTCGTCGTTCTGGGCATTTGACACCTGCAGCATGACCATGATGCCTATGAGGACAGCGATTGCCGCAAAGCCTGCAATCGCCACGAACCTCGACACCCGATTCTTTCTGACCATTCCCTGCAGGGAACATTGACTGCAAAGTAGAAAATAAACTAAGCGACAGCGGCCGGATTTCTGCTTCATTCTCTGCTGCAGAGTGCAAGACCGTGAAAAGGTCTTGCTGCCTCACCTGCTGTGTGGGTGTGGGAAATCTGACTGGAAAAAACCAGGGTGGACCTAGGGTTACAAAAGCCTGATGACGCCGCATCAAGTTTTTCTTCACCCATAATCTATTATAGGCACTTTTCGCTCTCAACTTCCAGAGAGAATGTCGGAAGCGGGAGCGCCAGCAGCAGCGCCTTCGGAGGTCCCTGATACCAAAAAGACCATAGCGCAGCCCCCGCTCAACATACTGTTCAACCCCTCTGCCGTGATACGCAAGGACGTGTGGAACGTCGATATTGTCCGACTGCTTGAACTGTTTCTGCAGCTGATAAACGCGACGGGCAACAAGGACCTAAGGATATGCGGAATTGCGGCCGTCTCATCTTCCATGATATATCGGCTCAAGGTGGAAAGCATCTTTCTCCTAGAGAAAATCGCGATGCAGAAAAAGGGCATCGAAGATCCTCAGCAGCTCCCAGTACCGCAGCTGAACACCCTTGACCTTCCCTTCAGGGTAGAGTCCACGTACCCTGTCTCTGTCGAGGACCTGTTAAAGGTGCTAGAGAATATGATAATGGAGCTTGCAAGCCCGCGGCCTCGCAAAAAGCAGGTGGAACTAGAGCCGGTCCAGACGTTCAATTTTGACCAGTACCTGGTAAAGTTTGAGCAGATAATCCAAGGCTATGAGGACATGATATTTGATATCGTAAGCGCCGACGGCCCAACCATGTTCAAGACGCTGGTGGCCAAGATGGAGCCGGTAGAGACGGCGCGCTGTTTCATCGCGCTTCTATACCTCGCCATGAAGGGCAAGGTGGACCTGGAGCAGCAGGATAACTCTGACGACGTCAGGATAACTCTGAAACTGCCCGAGCAACCGCAGCAACAGTAAAGTAATTCCCCGGCTTTTTCAAGACAGTGCGCGAGTCTCTCCCAGAAGACGAAGTTGCCGCAAGGATAGAGGCTGCGCTCTATTCTGCAGGCCGGCCGCTCACCGTGGACGAGCTGATACGCGCGTCCGGTACAAACTCGAAGGAAAAAACCATGCGCGTCGTAAACGACCTTGTGAAAAAGACAAAAACAGTGTTCAAAGCGATTGAAGTGGTCCAGCTTGAGGACGGCTCGTACGTCTTTCAGCTAAAGCCCGCCTATACTCCTCTGATTCGTCGGTTTGCGCAGCACCCGCTCGTGCCTGCCGCCGCGCTAAAGACGCTGACCTATATCGCGTACGAGCAGCCAGTCACCTCAAAGCGCTTGGTGCAGATACGGGGGAGCCAGGTGTACCAGCACGTCAAGGAGCTTGAGCAGATGCAGTTTGTCGAGCACGAGAATCTGGGCAGGCTCAAGGTGTACCGTACTACGAAAAAGTTCCAAGAGTATTTCGGCATAACCGACCTCAATTCTATGAAGAGCAAGCTGGTGGCCGAGACAAACAGGGAAAACCCGAAGCCGTCGCCTGCAGCCCCAGAAAAGTCTTAATTAGAGTATTTAATACATTAGAGAACGCAATATGCGCAAGTCGATAGAGAATCTTGCGGGCCGCAAGCTGACTGGCGGACGCAAGCTCGCCAACAGGATCAGGAGAAAGTCCGAGATTGACAGGTATCCAAATGAAGCTACCGTCGGCACGACCGACATTGTCACGAGAAGGGTAAGGGGCGCAAACGTCAAGGCAGCCTTCAAGACCGTGGAATTTGCAAACGTCATGGACCCGGAAGCAAAGAAAGCGACCAAGTCCAAGATACTGACCGTGACAAAGAACCCTGCAAACCGCGACTATGAGAGAAGAGGCGTTGTTAGCAAGGGCGCGATAATAGAGACAGAGGCAGGCTCTGCGCTTGTCACCTCCAGGCCGGGCCAGAACGGCGTGGTAAACGCTGTCCTGATAAAGGCCAAGCAGTAATTTTTTTCTTTCAGGAAATTTTTAAAATTTTATTTATAATAAAAAAAGAGAGGAAGGGCAGGCTTGCCCTGCCATTCCGCTCGCTCAGTGGATCTGTATGTTTCCGCCGCTAAGGGTTCCTCCCCTCATGTAGACAGTAGTGTTGGACGGGTCCTTGATGAC
>DASUXB010000004.1:0-9914 GCA_036378195.1 Nitrososphaera sp. | reverse complement strand
ATAGATGCCGACGCCATAGCAAGCCTGGTAAAGAGGCTGCGCGCCTTGAAGATGACTTCGATAGTGTGCGCTCGGACGCCCGGCGAGGTGGCGAAAATTTCAGAGATGGAGCCGGACTTTATCGCAATCGAGCCTCCGGAGCTCATTGGCTCCGGCAGGGCGGTTTCAAAGGAAAACCCGGCCATAATCACGGATTCGATAAAGGCTGCCGGCAGCGGCAGGTCAAAGGTCGTCTGCGGCGCAGGCATTACCGACAAAGGCGACGTTGCAAAGGCGATGGAACTTGGCTCGCACGGAATCTTGGTCGCTTCAGGGGTCATCAAGGCAAAGTCGTGGCCCGAAAAAATAGCCGAGCTTGCGCAGGGCATGAAAAAGATTTCAGGATAGAGAAACTACACAGAGTAAGAACATTCTGTAAAGATCTGGAAATTCTCTTAAATATCCAGTTCTGCTGCAAAGCGTCCATGGTTGACGAAGCAAAGCTGAATGAGTTTATTGGCAAAGTAGTCGGCGACATGGGAGGGGCTGTCGGGGCGCTCCTTGCGTTTGTCGGCGACAGGCTGGGGCTGTACAGGGCGATGGCCGGCGCAGGCGCAATGACTCCGGACGCGCTTGCGCAGAAAACAGGCACGAACCCGCGCATGATAAGAGAGTGGCTTGCAAGCCAGGCTGCCGGCGGGTACGTGTCTTATGACTCCAAGACAGGCAAGTACACGCTTTCAGAGGAGCAGGCGATAGCGCTTGCGCAGGAAGGGAGCCCGGCGTTCATGCAGGGAGGATTCCAGATAATGGCGTCGCTTTTCAAAGACGAGCAAAAGATAATCGAGGCGATGAGGACCGGGAAGGGCCTTTCGTGGGGCGACCACGAAAAATGCTTGTTTGAGGGCACCGAGCGCTTTTTCAGGCCGGCGTACAACGCAAACCTTGTCAAGAGCTGGATACCAGCGCTTGAGGGAGTCGAGGCCAAGCTGAAAAAGGGAGCCAAGATGGCAGACGTCGGCTGCGGCCACGGCGCGTCGACGATACTCCTGGCGAAGGCTTTTCCAAATTCGAGGTTCTACGGGTTTGACTACCACGAGCCCTCAATTGAATGGGCGAAAAAGCAGGCAGAGAAGGAAGGAGTCGCAGACAGAGTGACATTCCAGGTCGCAAAATCCACGGACTTTCCCGGCGACGACTATGACGTGGTCGCGTTCTTTGACTGCCTGCACGACATGGTTGACCCATACGGCGCAGCCGCCCACACGTACAGGGCGCTCAAGAAAAAAGACGGCACGATGTTCATAGTCGAGCCGTACGCCGAAGACAGGCTGGAGGACAACCTCAACCCGCTTGGCAGGTTGTTCTACTCTGCGTCGACCGTGATATGCGTGCCGGCATCGCTTGCGCAGGGCGGGCCGGGGCTCGGCGCGCAGGCAGGCGAGAAAAAGATGCGCGAGGTCGCCGAAAAGGGAGGCTTTACGAGGTTCAGGCGCGCGACTCGGAGCCCAGTGAACCTGGTGTACGAGGCCAGGCCATAGGTCTAGATCCTGGACCTTGGCAGGTTCCAGTTGTACTTCATCGCAAGCACGCGAAGGCCGGTGACAAGCGCGATGCACGGTATGGCAGCAATGTCAACGTTGATGCCGGCCGCAAGCATCCCAAAGAACGCGACCACGCCGGCAAAGCTTGCGGACGCGTACAGCTCTTTGACAAACACGATGGGCACCTCGTTTACGAAAACGTCGCGCAGTATCCCGCCTCCAACCGCCGTCACGATGCCTGCAAACGCCATCGCAAGAAAGTTCAGCCCAAACACGCTGTAGGCAAACGACGCGCCGATTATGGTAAAGACGCCGAGGCCGACTGCGTCGAATTTCAGGATGAGTCCCTCGTAGTGCTTGAACGACCGGTAAAGGAAAAAGATGGCGACTGCCATCCCTATCGTTATTGCGACGTAGAGCGGGTTTGTGATTGCGACCGGCGGTATCCTGCCAAATATCACGTCGCGGAGCACGCCTCCAGCAACTCCGGTTATCGTGGCAAGTATGATTATACCTACAATGTCTGACTTGTGCTCGACTGCCTTGAACGCGCCGGTGGCCGCAAACGCAGCAGTGCCAATAAGGTCGAGGAACTGGATGAGCAGGGGCACGGAAAGGCCGGGGTCCGCCAAGGCCGGCTAGCTCTGCGCAGGCATTGATTTGAAACTATCGGTGTGCAGGGAGGTTCATAACGTTTTAAACCAGTAGGTGGCAAGTTTTACCAACAAAACATGAGCAGCGCGATTGCCAAGCCGATATACTTCTTTGACGAGGCTGACGGCAAGAACAGGGCGCTCCTTGGAGGCAAGGGCGCCGGCCTTGCAGAAATGACGAAACTGGACCTGCCGGTCCCGCCCGGATTCATAATCACGACTGACATTTGCGAAAAGTTCTACGAGGCAGGTAGGCGCCTGCCCGACGGCCTGATGGACGAGGTGCGAAAATCCATCCGGCGCCTTGAGGCAATCACCGGCAAGAAATTCGGCGACGCAAAAAACCCACTCCTTGTCTCTGTCCGGTCCGGCGCGCCAGTGTCAATGCCGGGCATGATGGACACTATACTCAACCTCGGCCTCAACGACCAGACGGTTGAGGGCCTTGCCGCACAGAGCGGCGACCTCAGGTTTGCCCTTGACGCATACAGGCGCTTTATCCAGATGTTTGGCAAGATTGTGCTTGGCGCAGACGACAGGCAGTTTGAAAAGGCACTTCTTGCGGCAAACAATGGCACAGCATCTCCTGACGAAAAGACGCTGCGCAAGGTAATCGCGTCGTTCCGCTCGCTGTGCGAGGCGACGGGCAAGAGGTTCCCCGACGACCCGTACAAGCAGATAGAGTTTGCAATCGACGCGGTGTTCACCTCGTGGACCGGCAAGCGCGCGGTGGAATACCGCAGGCAGTACGGCATCACGCCGGACATGGCAAACGGCACGGCAGTCACCGTGGTGGCAATGGTGTTTGGCAACATGGGCCGTGACAGCGCGACAGGCGTCGTGTTTACGCGCAACCCTGAGACGGGCGAGAAAAAGCTTTATGGAGATTATCTGGTAAACGCGCAAGGAGAGGACGTGGTGTCAGGCAAGGCAAACCCGAGCCACATCGACCAGATGGAAGGCGAGATGCCGCAGGCGTTTGGCGAGCTGAACCAGGTCTGCCAAAAGCTTGAGGACCATTTCAGGGAGTGCCAAGACGTCGAGTTTACAGTCGAGCGGGGCAGGCTGTACATCCTGCAGACAAGGACCGCCAAGATGAGCGCGGGTGCAAGCGTCAAGACGTCGGTTGACATGTACCATGAGGGACTCATCAACAAGGTTGAGGCGCTGCAGCGCATTGATCCGGAGGGCTTGGAGCAGATACTCTACCCGAGGATTGACAGCCACCGCGTCAAGCAAAAGCCGGTGGCAACCGGCGTCGCGGCGTCGCCGGGTGCGGCAAGCGGCATCGCGGTTTTCGACGTAGCAAAGGCGGAGGCCATGGGCAAGCGGGGCGAAAAGGTGGTGCTGATAAGAGAGGACACGAAACCTGACGACGTGCCGGCGTTCTTCCAGTCAGTCGGCATACTGACCACGAGAGGCGGCAAAACGTCACATGCGGCGGTGGTCGCAAGGGGCATGGGCAAACCGTGCGTCGTCGGCTGCTCGCAGATAGAGATAGACCCCGAAGGCGCAAGCTTTTCCGTCGCAGGCAGGGTGGCAGTCACTGAAGGCCAAAAGATAACAATCGACGGCTCGACCGGCAGAGTGTATACAGTTGAAGTGCCTACGGTAGCACCCGAGATAACGTCCGAGTTCAAGGAGATACTGCAGTGGTCGGCCGAGATGAAGGCGATAAGGATTCGCGCAAACGCTGACACGCCCGAGAGCGCGACGCTTGCGCGCAAGTATGGTGCAGAGGGCATCGGGCTGTGCAGGACCGAGCGCATGTTCAACCAGCACGACAGGATCGCGCTCTTTACAAAGATGGTCATGGCCGAGACGGAGCAAGAACGCGAAAAGGCACTCGCAGAGCTTGAACGCCTGCAAAAGTCCGATTTCAAGGCGATCTTTAAGGAGATGCAGGGCTTGCCTGTGACAATCAGGCTCCTTGACCCGCCGCTGCACGAGTTCCTCCCGAAAGAGGAAGACCTCATGATGCAGATTTTCGAGCTAAAGTCGGAGGGCGGCCACAAGGCGGAAGCAGAAATGCTAAAGCGCGAAAAGATGCTCAGGCGAGTGCGCGAGCTCTCCGAGATAAACCCGATGCTTGGCCACAGGGGCGTCAGGGTCGGAATAACGTTTCCCGAGATATATGAGATGCAGATACGGGCGGTGTGTGAGGCGGCGGCGGACCTCACGAAGGAGGGGGTGAAGGTAGAGTCTCAGATAATGGTGCCGCAGGTAGCGACTGTCAACGAGCTTGCGACCGTCAGGCACATGTTCGAGTCTGTAAAACGCGAGGCCGAGCACAGGCACAAGATTAAACTGAAAATAGTCTTTGGCAGCATGATCGAAGTTGTCAGGTCGTGCCTCGTGGCAGACGAGATTGCGCACGTCGCAGACTTTCTCAGCTTTGGGACAAACGACCTCACGCAGGCCACGTTCAGCTTTAGCAGGGAGGACGCGGAAGGCAAGTTCCTGCCCTTTTATCTTGAGAAGGGAGTCATCGCAGTCAACCCGTTTCAGAGCATAGACCAGAAGGGGGTCGGCAGGCTGATGAAGATGACGATAGAGATGGCAAGGAAGGTGAAAAAGGACATGGAGATAGGGATCTGTGGCGAGCACGGAGGCGACCCCAAGTCGATAGAATTCTGCACCACGATTGGCCTCGACTATGTCAGCGCCTCGTCGCACAGGATACCAATCGCAATCCTCGCAGCGGCCCAGTCGGCCATCAGGGGCAACAAGGGCGGCAAGCTGTCCCGGTTCCTGACGGATTAATTAAAGCTTAAAATGTGGGGCGGGAAACGTGAATTGCGTATATGTCTTCTGAAGGAGGTACTGCCGGCGTAACCTACGAGTGTATGCGCTGCGGCACGCCCGTGACCGTTGAGGAGCTGTCGCGCCTGCCAGAGATAAAGTGCATCTGCGGCTTTCGCGTCTTCCGCAAGGCCAGGCCGCCGATTGTAAAGCAGCTAAAGGCTGTCTAACTACTATCTCCCTTTTTCCGGTCGTCAAGAATCCTGTTGTACGAGTGTAACTTTTTTGCGTGGTCGCGCATCTGCTCCATGCCGTCAAAGCCCATGCCGCACTTTTCGCAGACGTATTGTTTGTTTTCGTGCGCCACCTGCTGGTGCTGCATAAACTCCTCTACTTTGCGGAACTTTTTGCCGCACTTTTCGCATTCGTGCTTTGCAAAAAATAAACCAGTCATTTATTTTCCCTGGCTGTTCCTTGCATCCCAGCATTTCCGGCACATCTGCCCCTGGATCTTCCAAGCCGGCTTGGGGTTGTAGCGGATGAATCCTATCTTGGCCCCACAAGTGGCGCAAAAGTTCAGCCTCTTGTTGTACTCTGCCTCTTTTCTTCCAAAGCACGGCTGGCACAAGAGCGTGCCGGGCTCCATCTCCCACTGCCACCGCGGCTTGACCGCCACATCTCCCAGCTCCATCTTGCACAAGGCGCAATGGTCTGGCTCCTCCTTTTGTTGCTGTTGCTTTGCAGCATACTCTTTTGTCTTTTCTATCTGGCAGTCGCTGCACAGGTAGCCCTCTATCTTCCACTCTTCCTTGGGTTTGTACCTGTGCTTCAGCTCCCTACCACACACGGCGCACATTGCCGGCTCTTTTTTGCCAAAGAGCAATATAGCTGGTCTTGGCGCAACGGGTAAAAAAAGTATGCGTGAAGGTCATGAATGAAAAATTGCAGAAACAGCCAATATGACATAATATAATCGCGCAGTCTACAAAATATTTTAATAAAAGAACTCCCTACCCCGTGTTTGGGTATATAGATTATGAAGAAAATTGAAGCCGTGGTCCCTCATGCGCGCATTGAAAGGGCGTTTGCCGCCCTCAAGGAGCTCGAGCTTGGCGGCATCACGTATTTCGAGTCAAAGGGCAGAGGCGAGATCCCGCGCCCCCAGATCCATTCCGGCAGGGGAACAGGCACCTACACCCCCGAGTTCAACGTCAACTCGACCATAATGGTAGTCGTCAAGGACGCGATGGCAGAAAAGGTCATCCAAAAGATACTTGAAAGCACCAGCTCGGGCTTAAAGGGCGAGGGCAAGATATTCGTCTCCGAAATTGAAGATGTCGTTGACGTGGGGACGAAAAAGCGCGGAGAATCGGCTCTTTAATCTAAAAAAGAATTAGTTGGAAGCCAGCAGCTGTTCGATAGCCTGGCTTGCGTTCAGCATGCCCTTTTTCTTGGCATACTCTTCGACCACCTTCAGCTGGTCGGGGGTGAAGCATATCGGCATCGTCCTCTTGCCATCTTCTTCAAATGTTTGCATGTCGATGTTTAGAGCGCGCAAGATTATAACTCTTTTCTTCTCTTCTAGAGATTACACCAATTAGGTGTATCTGTCCGTTATAAAGAATTAGAGTAACGGCGGATTTTGCTATACCTGCCTTGTTATATTATGTAGAAAAAGGGTTGAGCTGCAGATACTGTTGCATGAAAGGATAGAGTAGACGCATGACGAAGACAATGACACATGTCGTTAAATGATACTTTGTGCTCCTAAATGCATAAACATGTGCGCAAGAGGTGATCATGCGCGGTTAAACGCCATAAAAGGAACGTCATGCAGTCAAATGTCAGTATAAGAAGCTGTAGATCAAAGCCAGCATTGCATAACATGAGGTGCACAAATTTTCGTATTGAATGCGTATGTCAGCATGTTTGGAGAATGCGAGATTATGGTCATTTAATGAATAATAATGGCATATCAATATACCATCATAGGCGACTAGTTAATGCCAAAGCTAACCCCTGAAATGATAGAAAAGATTCTTGAGGAATACAGAATAAGACCTGTCTTTAAGGACGTGGCCAAAACGACAGGTATAGATGAGAGGACAGTGAAAAGGGTTGTCGAACGCGATCGTGCAAAAGGGGTAAAAAGCACTCCGTTTTCTAACACGAGTACCCCAAAGAAAGCAGATATAACGGAAGAAAGAGACGGCGCAGGACCCTCCAGAGCTGATGCAACCATCGTCAACAGCGAGACTGCTAAAAACGAGGCTGGAGGTGTAGCCCCAACAGCATCAAGTAGAGAAGAGGATGAACGCCTGAAGATCATTTATACAAAGTTCAAAGCAGGCAAAAAGCCTTTTGACATTATAGCCGACCATGGCTATGATCCAGAGTTTGTTGAGACGCAATATAGGAAGTACCTCAAACAGAAGGATTGCGACCCGGTGGAATTCCAATCAGAGATCCTCAAGTTCTATGATGCAAATGCCAAGCCCAAGCTTAGGCGATACGATGATGATTTCAAGAAAAATGGTTGCATTAAGCCCGGTGAGACGATAGAGTTGCTGGACGACATAGCTTTTGAGAAGGCGATTACTACACTCAAGTTAATGTTAAAAGACGTCGAGATTGGCCCGCCTGAGGGCTGGTGCAAGTTGAGATGCACCGTTTGCGGCGAAGTGCATTCGATTGCGAAGGTATTTGAAAAGGCAGGTCCGCTCGTCAGTGGAGGCACGATCAAGCATCTCATATGTAAGCCATGTGCGATAAGGACTAGCGGTTTGCCTATTGCACGGTCATAGAAATCATAGTCTTCTGTCGCAAATAAATTGGCAAGCACGTGTGAAGAGAGTGAAGAAAAATTAGCATTTAATACACACTTTCATTATTCTGGCGTCATCAGATATCCTGAGTACACTCTTACTCTGCTCGGGGAGATACCTCACTGCTTCTTCCGCTTGACCTTATACTAATGAAGTGCCAGCACATCCTAGCGGGTCAAGAGTTATGTTTCTTACCCGCATGCTCCATGAAGAGATCAGATGGAAAATTGCAGGTGAGATTATCTAAAGAGCTTCATCGTCAGTTTCCTTGCTTCCGATGTCGTACGCCTCTGCCACGTCGTAGACGAATATCTTGCCGTCAGACGCCGAGCCGGTGCTTATCGTTTTCATGATGTCGTCGATTATCGGCTTGGCCAGCTTGTCGGCGACCAGCACCTCGATTTTTGTGCGGAACCCGAACTCTGGCACGTAGCGCATGACGCCTCTCCCTACCGCGACTGGCTCTCTTTTTGCGCGGCCCCTGCCCTTGATATCATAAAACGACATGCCGCCCACCTTGTGCTTGTGGAGGATCTCGTTGACCTCTTCGAGACGCTCGTGTGGAATTATCAGGTCCAGCCTTTTCATATCTCGATAAAGGTCGGCAAAACGTAATAAGCCTTGCTAAACTGCAAAACTAGGAATTTATCACAAAATCCTTGTTTTATGATAGCGCAAAAATGAGGAGAAAGTCACCGCAGCTATGACGGCGGCGACTTGATCGTCCCGCTGTTTACTAGGGTTCCGATGTTTTTGTTACACTATTTTACTGCCTGGCAGTTACGCCGCCGTCGACCATGAGCACAGTCCCGGTGACCCATCCCGCGTCGTCCGACGCTAGGTACGCGACTGCGCCTGCCACGTCCTCTGGTTCACCTATCCTGCGCAGCGGAAACGTTGATTCTAGCACCTTTTTGGCGTTTTCATCCTGCAGGTACGGCTCTATCATGGAACTGCGGATGGTGGAAGGCGCCACGCAGTTGGACCTTATCCCGTACTGCCCGTACTCGACTGCGATGCTCTTTGTGAACATTATCACGCCGGCCTTGGTCGCGCCATAGACTGCAAGTGGCACCTTGGGTATGGAGCGTATGCCAAGTGTCGATGAGACGTTGACGATGCTCCCGCCCTTGTTACCGTTCATCATTATCGGGATGACGGCTTTGGTCATCTGGAACGTGCCTATCAGGTTCGTGTCGACAAGCTCGCTCCACTGGTCTTCTGTCATCTCGTGGAAGCAGACGGGGTCGTTTATGCTGCCCGCGTTGTTGACTAGGATATCTATTCTGTCAAAGGACGAGATGGTCTGCTCGACCGCGCTTAACACCTCGGCCTCCTTGGTTATGTCGGCCGCAATGGCCAGGGTGTTGTTTTTCTTATTGTCGTCTCCTGCCTCGGCCGCTGCCTTGGCAAGCCGGTCGCGGTTCCTCCCGATGAGTGCGACCTTGCAGCCCTCCGATACCAGCCTCTTTACTATAGCCCGCCCAACACCGCCGCCAGCACCAGTGACGATAGCAACCTTGCCTTTAAGGACCATATATGACGGCTAATTGGCGGATTGAACTTTTAAAGTGTTTGAAAGCAAATGGGACTAATGCGGCTGCTATTTATCCTTCTTGATGGCTTTTGCAACGGCCGCCTCCAGCTCTGCGACGATTGCAGAAATGTCGGAAGGGTCGCTCTTGAACGTCGCGCCCGCCGCATAGTCGTGGCCGCCTCCCTCCGGCAGGTACGAGGCCACCTGCCGGCATGAGACTCGGTCGTTGCTCCGGCGTATGCTCACCTTGCCTTTTGCGCTGTAAAACATGGCTAGGTCGGCGCCGGTCGCTGCAAACACCTCCTCTGAAAAGAGGCTGCTGTTGAGGTATGGCGACGCCTGGATGTACGCCACCTTGACACTATCTATAGTCCTGACCTGCAAGGTCGAGAGCGCCTGTACCTTGGCCTCGTCACGCAATTTTGAATATCGAACATAGTCCTCGTGCATGTCCGTGTCCCACAGTATCCCCTTGGACGACTTTTTCGCAAGGGCTGCGAGCCGCTCGTAAAAGTCAGGGAAATTCTGGTAGTAGCGTATCAGCTCCGTTATCGGCGTGAGGTACTGGTCCTTTGTGAAAAAGTCCATAGTGTGCGCCATGCTCGCCAGTTTTTTCGCAAGGTCGTTTTCCGGC
>DASUXB010000003.1:0-14591 GCA_036378195.1 Nitrososphaera sp. | reverse complement strand
GTCACCACCGCAAAAGCATATACAATTCAAACTTTATCATCCGTCCCCAACTATGGAGACTATTGAATAAGGTGTGTCCGATTGCTTTGCGTGTTGCAACTCCACCTCTGTAGAAGTTGTTGGTCGCTCTCATTCGTTAATTTCGGCATTATACCATAAATGACTTTCCGATCTGGCAGTTACGTCCTCGCCGAGAACTAGCCATTCCCGGCGAGGATAAACAGATTGCCGGGCGACTTGGGGTCCACCCGGCAGCAACAACTACGGATTCTTGTGATAACAATTAGATGGTCATTAACAGACATAGCTCAGAGCATGTTTGCCAATGTAAGGCTCTACCGAGTCTAGACTTAAGTCGCCCTCGCCGGGGAAAACGACAAGCCCGGCGAGGGCTGGCACAAGATTCGGTAATCAAGCGCCTTGGCAAGCGCCTGACAGCATATTATAGAAGATTGTTATAATAACTGCCATGCGGTCACAAATGCGGTATACAGTAAGATTTTTTGCCATTTGGATAAAGCCTCAAGTACAACAACACAATATTTTCACTTGTGGCAGGGCGCTCATCTCTCATCGTGATGATCCTTACATTTGCCGCCTTGGGCTCTCTACTCTTTTTGACTGACCTACCAAACAAGAAAAACTGGAGCATAAACTATCCGGCCGTTATTCCTGTGCAACCAAACATATCCTAAGTTCAAGCGTTTCAAATTGCACAGGAGGATCTAAAAGCAAAGTTGGGTACACTCGAAGGCGTAAGGATAGGACTAGGTTACTACAACTACTCAAGGGAGCGAGACGGGAACAATCTAGATTATGATCGGTATGTAGTCGCAAATCATCTGAATCGTGGCTACCCAATCGCTGACGCCTACCAGCATCCTGAGCTACTGAACCTGCATTTACACTATATCCGGCCGAATGGCACGTTTCCTCTGATAGTATGCATTTTGAATTTGTCTTCTTCTCTCAGGATGACGTCGCTGCCAGTCCATAGAAAGATCAGAAGCGCACTTTCCGCAATAGTGCGAAAAGTGCCGTGTACTTGTTACAAAGTTTTCCAGCGGCAGCATTTGCCTGCATTTGGTGCATTCGATTAAAGCATTGTCGTCCATTACTATAAAATAATATAATCTGATTTACGAAACTAGGAATCAAAATAATAAGTGCGAAATGAAAGCCAGAGAAGAGTACCGTAACAGGGCTTTTGCCCTTAATTACATGAATGCAAATGGAAAATATTGGAGTTCATATCAATTCTAATTTACGCAACGTTTGTGCGTTCGGTAAAGCATTAGAGATATCAAAAACACACCCCGATGGGCACAGGGACAAACAGAATTGTTTGTGTATGCGCCTTTTAATCATAATATATAATGCTGTCTCAAAACATGGAAAATAGAGTAGTAAACATACATGCACAAATTGCTTTATTTGAATAGTTTTCTTGCGAACTGCGGGGCACTATATGGAGCTATGGCTAGGAGATGTTTATTGTCTAGCCTTGCCATCAGCCCATTCCTCTTGAGGCATGGAATGTCTGGGACGGTAGGGGCGTTCAGAAGTACGTTCCAAAGGATATTTTTTCCTAGTGTACCGCCTCTGTGCTGTAAGATACGGCCCTGTCTTCTTTTGCCGATAAGTCTTGTTGGCAGATCTAATTGCCACACGAGCGCTAACCGGATTGGCTGCAATCCACTTGTGCCTAACTTCCAACAGACATTGTTTACATCGGCACCTACATGATTGGTAAAAATCACTTGCGGGTTTATCAAGTCCGCATCTCAAACAGTGTTTTGTGTGCCGTAGTTCATCCATATATAATGAAAAATAAATGCAGAGTAGCTAGCTCGGAATAGCGAATAAGAATGTGCAAATGAAAGAACAGGATAGGGCACATTTACCGATATTATATACATGACATTTCTGAAATAGAAAAGCTGTATACTTTTATCTTATTCTTATGCGTGCATAAGAAAAAGTGTTTTTTACAGCTTCGAAGCCAGTACTGTAGGACAGGAATGGATTAAAGCAAGATAGCCCTTTCTAGCGTGAAAATGGAAGCGAATAGACCACCCAACGTCGCTAATTCAGCAACCATGTCATGTGAAGTCTGTGAGCATCTAGTATCAAGACATGCACCAGTTGAAGGAATGAGCAATGTTCACTACTGCGCCGTCTGCCATCAGGAATGTTATTTTCGAGAGGGTTCATAGGCTCCGAATACAGACCGATACTATTGCACAACAATAGTAGAGTGGGTCTATCTACCAGTACGGACGCCACTAATGTAGGAAAGTAATGGTTTCTCTAGCCAAAATAATCCGTTATAGAATTGGCTTTTATTTTCCCATTCCCCTCGCATGTCTTGCAAACGACGGTTTTGTAGCCAATAGTGACAGCTCCAGTCCCTTTGCAATTTTGGCAAATTTCTTTTTCCATAGGCGAACAGGGAAGAGGAATGATCTATTTGAGTTTTCATTATGTGACACAAGAGGTAATGTTTTCTGTCATTTTGGTGTATAACCTAGCTATATTGAAGGTATCTGATAGATAGCTATGCTATTATCCTGATATGTGGTTATTCTGGCTCGTGGAACTCACACACACAATAACACACAGAAAAGCTCGAAAAGGAATGCAGGAGAAAAAATATGAAATTTAGAAGCAGGGTGGACATTTGTGCAGATATTCTTGCAGCAGCCAAAGACGGCGCAATCAAGACCAGAATAATGTACAGCTCCCGCACAGCAATGAGGCAGCTTAATGAGTACCTAGACTTGCTTATCGAAAATGAGTTGCTAGTGTATGCGTCCGCCGAGAGAGTTTACAGTACCAGTGAGAAAGGCATTCGTTTTCTTGAAAGCTATGAAGAAGCTTGGCGCACTCTCATTCCAAAGAGCAAAAAGCTTCCACGCCAAGAGCCGGTTCAGGTTGTAAGCAAAGGGAATAGCCAAACTAAACACTAGGTTGCTAAGGGAAGTTCGTCTTTCAATTATTCAGGAGAATTACGCACTGCTTTCCATCTTTACTTTTGTGTAAAGCAATGCCGCAAGGAGTTCTGCAATTTGTTTGTCGTCTAGATCTTTCAAGAGCTCTGGCTTTATGCCTAACTTGACCAGCAAATTACGATCGCCTGTGGAGCTATTAGGTTTTGCAGATATGGCATAACTGCGCAAGTCTCAGCCTATACATGTTGAGGTTATGAGAATTTATGAAAGCAGTTCAAATCTCCGTTCTTCCCGATAATTGTGGATCCTCTATGTCATTTTGAGAATCGGACCGATTAGTGAAATGAGGGCGCTGGCGCCTCGACTCCAGTCGGGAGACAAATACATCAGCGTGACCTAGGAAAGTAGCCGCCATCTAGAATAATGCCCGATTAGTGAGCCACCGTCTTTTATAGACAACATGAACATTCAGCACTATTTTATGCCCATAGAGAGGACCAACGAATCGGGTCGTCATGTCGTTGAGCAACTGTTTGGAGCCCGGCGGTTGGCACTGATTTGCTCGCCTTATATCTCCTCAGAATATGCAAGAAAAATCACAGGTCTAGCAGCAAGAGGAGTTTTAGTAAAGGTATTGACTTCAGATAAAATTGTCGAATCAGATTTCCGCATAAGAGAATTTTTTGCAGAGGTGAAAAGAAAAGAAAAACTGGATACCCTCAAGACACTCGTGATTAGTCACAGGATGTCATTTGAACACTCCAAGATGTACATAATTGATGATGAATATGCTGTAATGGGTTCTGCCAATCTGACAAGAGCTGGCATATGGGAAAATGGTGAGACCATTGATATCTACCGCACTCATACAGATGTTCAGCTAGCTAGGGAAGCATTTGAAAGTGCATGGAAGGATGCACTTGCAGCTGCATTTGGAAACAAGAGCAATACATATCAGCATACTTCAACTTACTCACGCCAAGGTACACGTGCCAATTACCAAATCCATGAAAAAACAGGATCCAAGAAAATAGAGGATAGAGATTCCATTTTCGATGTTATCAAACGTGAACTAAGGAGTCTGACTAAATAACCACGAACATTGTGCCCGCCGCACAGCTTTCCTCCTCCGCTTTATCGTTAAGCGTTCCTTCTGTAAAAGATACTTCACGTTTATGGAGTAAGGTGCGCTAGCCTAACTCAAAAATCAAGTTCACGCTCATCCAAAAGTATATGAACGTGAATTCGTGCCATGTTGTTTACAGCTTCTGCCATGCGTTTCTTAAATGTTACTTGCACGTTTTTGAGCGCAAAAAACGAAAATCGGCTTGCATGACGCCGTTCACCGGTCGGCTCATAAAGGTTAAATATTCGAATTCTAATGGGTAGGATAGTATGAACAAGCCAATCGTAGTGGCTCTATCTGTATTGGCTGTACTCTTCTCTGCAACGGCTGTATCGGTGTTGCCGGTTGCCCACGCCCAGTATGGTGTCGGTGGCAGCCCGGTGGCAGGTGCAACCCCAGCACAGCTTCAAGAATGCCAGACTCTTGGCATCGACAAGTCCGAGTGCACCGAGAACGCAATTCTCGCAAAGAGAAAGATCATAGCAGTACAGGACAACGTAAACAATAAGGACAAGGGTTCAGGAACTAACTACTTCTCAGGAAACGAGACCTGGGTATACATCGGCGTCCTGGCCGCAATCTTTGGCGGAGTAGCTGCAGCGTTCTTCTTCAAGGGAAGAGGCGCAACACCTCCAAGCTAAACGTCCCTTACCTCCTCTCTTTTTGTTTATTTTTATCTTCATTCTACTAGTTCTAACTAAAAGCTCTTTTCACACACGTCTCTTCTCTTTGCTTTGCAAAGTTTTTCACGGCAACCAAAATGTATATATCATTGTACTCTCTGGACTATGCTAATGAACTTCTTAGGAAGTCTCGGAAGTCTACTTGGGCAGATCGGTCCGAACTACGACCCGCTGTTCTATGACGTCATGGTCTACATCTTCGGAACCATGCTGTTTGCAGTGTTCCTGCTTGGCGTGATCGCCTTCTGGCTCAGAAGGAAGGGTCTTGGCGGTGGCTCTGCAAAGGAAAAGTGGGCTCAGGAATTGGAAAGGTACTTTGAACGTGAGCAGATCGGCCTGATTCCGGACGAAAAGCACCACTGGTAAAAAAACAAACTCAGGGCTTTACGCCCTTTTTATCTTTCTTTTACGACATCATCATTAATTACCTGTTAGATAGCTCTTCTTGCCGTTGCTCGTACTAGTCCACCCCTCGCCAATGACAAGCGCAAAAGAGCTTGCAGGGGCGCTGCAAATATTTGGCGCTGCAAGGGCACAAGACGGCCTCGTCGTGCTAGAGACTACGCGTGTCCAAGAAATCGCAGGCATGTTTGGCGTCGCAAAGGCGTCTGTAGCAATAGAATGCGAAAGTCAGTTTTCCCCGATATTAAAGGCAATAGTACAGGCAGGCAAGCGGACCGTCCTGCAGGGCCAGAGCTTTTTCGTTAAGGTCAGCCTCACCCAAGCCCGTGACTTTGCCGCGAGAGATTTAGAGTTTGCAGCCACTGGCGCGCTTGCCGCAGAGCTTGCCGGCGTTTCAAGCCCTGCAAGAAGCGAGGACGAAGCAGGAGCAAAAACAATAGCAGCGTACGTGGGCAAGGGAAAGAGGGCGTTTGTAGCCCTCAGGGAGTACGAGGGCCCAGGCGGAGCGCTTGCCGGCTCGCTTGGGATGGCGTCGTGCACGCTGACAGGCCCTCTGTCGCTTGCCTCCTGCGTCGCGGCCTGCAGGGCTGGGTTTTCTTTGCCAGAACCATTGCTCCTGTACAGCGACGAAGATGACCTTTGCAGAAACGCCAAGCTTGCGAGGTCGCTGGCTGAAAAGACAGGAGCAAAAAAGCAGAAAATTGCGATAGCAAAGGTACGCGCAAAGGGCGGCAAGGCAAAAACGCTCCAGCTCGACCTAGTTGCTGCAAGGACGCTTGCCGGGATGAAGGGAAGCAGGTACGTTGTCCTGCCGCTGTCGCTTGCCACGCACCCACAATGGTTCATAGAAATGGCCACAAAAGAAGTCCATGACGCCGGCAAAGTCCTTCTTGCGCCGATGATGTTTTCAGAAATGGGCGCGTCGGAAGAAAGGGCAGAAAAGGTCACGCGCCGAGAGTTCATGAAACTAAAGACGGTGTCGGAAAATCCGAGGCGCCTCAGCCTAGAGGTAGGACCTAACTACCTTCACGACATTATCGATTCCGTCTAGCGACTCGGTCATCTTTTTCAATTCAAGGACGTTCTTTCTGTACGCCGGGTCTGAGAGCACCTGTTCCATTGCTGCCGTGATTTTCTCCGGCTTTAGCTTTTTCGGGTGGACCATTACGCCTGCGCCAAGCTTGGCAATCTTTTCAGAGTTGCCCAGCTGCTCGCCGTGGTTTTCTATCGGTATGGTCACGACGGGCTTGCCAAACTGTATGGCCTGCGAAAGCGCGGTGTGACCTCCGCGCATCACCACGAGGTCGCTCAGGGCAAACACCTCGTCACGGACAGGGCACCATTCGTAATACCAGCCAGACTCTATCCTTTTCGGCTCGATGCTGCCGTGCGGACGGCCCTCTGAGAAGATGAACTGGATGCCCTTGCTTTTATTGTCTGCATGACGGGTCGCTTCAAGTGCAAGCCTGATGAGCGGCATGCGCGTCTCCATCGGCCCGCTGACGTGCACAAACGCGACGGGCCTTGACCTGTCTATCTTGAGGTCTGACGCCACCTTTGCCACCTGCCCTTCTGTGACAAGGGGTTTGGGCGCAGTAAAGCCGATGTACTCTAGCTTGCGCGCTGCCGAGCCGACGCACCACACGTTGTGCGCAGCTATCGTGTAGGGGGGCGGCAAATCTGGGACGAGTATCCTGTCGGCCAAGTTCCACATCGAGCCAAGGAACTCGCCCACCATAGCCTCGAACAGCCGCGAGATTCTGAATTCCCTCAGCCTCGGCGACAGCAAGAGCTTCACCTGGTTCAGGAGCACTATGGAAGGAATCCCGAGAAGCTTTGCCGCAAAGAGCGGCGAAAGGCGCGAGTCTGACAGGATGATGTCGGGGCTGTACATCGTCATGTTGCGCGTTTCGTGGTTCACCTGCCGCGCCAGATTTGTAAACCAGATTGGGATGTTAGCGATGCTCTGCTTTACGGAAAAGCCGCCTTCGACGCTCCATGCAAACTCGACAGGCGGGGCGTTGACGCACTGGTAGCCCCTCATAGAGACGTATTTTACGGCCTCGCCAAACGAGGAAAAGCGCACCTGAACGTTGCTTCTCTGCAGGTGGTCTGCCACCATGACCATCCGGCTTGCATGACCAAGCCCAACGCCGTACGGCGCAAGATACGCCTTGCCCAACTAACTCTACAGAAATGCATGGATGAGCTGGCGATATTATTTGTTATTATTGTCGTTGGCAACCCGGACCACGTTTCCCCCGGGTTTTTCCTCCTTGAACACCTGCGTCTGGAACGTAAAGAGCCTTGAGGAGGGGTCGAGCCAAGCGTCTGACGGCGCCCCGGCCTTGTAACAGATGTTTGCCAGGTATTCGTCGACGTCCCAGCCAAGCTCGACTGGCACCTGCGGCAAGAGCAGGCCCGAGCCGTGCCTCCACTTTAACAAGAGCCCGTCGCGCCCGATTACGATGCGCTCTTTGCGCCCGACAGGGCTTGCCGTTATTATTTCCTCCGGCGCAGTCAGCACACTCACCTCAAACACCAAGTGCTCAAGCTCGCTGCCGTCGACAGGCGCAAAGCGCGAGTCTTCTGTAGCTGCGGCAATCGCGGCCTCGATGACAGACTGGTGCAGTTCCTTGTACGGCAGTGGAAAGCCGATGCAGCCGCGCAGCTCCTCACCTTCTTCCGTTGGGCGGCTTAACGTGACAAAGACTCCGGATTTTGGAAGCTCTGCTGCAGGCTTCTCTATCACCACGGACTCGGCCACGTATCTTTCCACGGCCAGCCTTGCAAGCCGTACGAGCTCTGCCCCTAAGGTGTCTGATATCACGCTTTTTGAAAATCATGCTAAACTAAAAAAGCCATTGGAAACTGAGCAAACATGGGTCAGTCTTGCTTTTATACAAGTTTGCAAAGACAGGTTTCATGAAGTGTGCCCATTGCAGCCGCGAGCTTGCCTTTTCCACAAGGTACGACAGGGGTTCTGGCCAGCAGGTCGACGTGTACCGGTGTGTGTACTGCGGGTCTGAAATGCGCGAGTACAGGCCCAACAGGCAAATAGTCCGCAGTTAAAGACGCGTCTGTATTGTAGACGCACACGCGGCTAGCCAAGCTAGGAACAGCGGCAAGAAAAAGATGCAGAGCTTCTCATATACGCAGCAGGGCATCACGGTCCGGAGCACAGAAAACAGCTTTTGCATTGCACGCAGCGCCTAGACGGCATTGCACAGGCACTCTATCAGCACAGGCTGGGTAGCAGGCAAACTAAAGACTTCCTCCGTCCAAGTCACGCGTTGCACTTCGGGCAATTTCTTTATCTGCCGGATGAATCGCAAGACCTCGTCGTTTGTCTTGTAGACAAAAGACACAGACAGATCAGAGTGGCCCAGAGGCACCGACACCAGTATCACGCCGCTTATCTTTAGTATTTTTTTTGCTACGCATTCAATGTCGTTGTCTTTGAGGCAGATATCCAATAGCCCTTTTCGGCAGCCCAGTTTCAAATAGTCGACTTCGTATTTTTTCTTGATGTAGCCGTTTTGAAAGAGTATCCTTATCCTCCTCTGGACGGTGCTCAGTGGCTTGTCCAGTTTGGCGGCAAGGTCTTTGCTCGAATAGCTGGTCTGCGATGTCAAAAGGCTGAGCAGCTTTGCGTCAAATTCGTCAATGTGTGGCGCATCAACGTTGCTTTTTCTCATGGTTATCCACCACTTCTACAACAGACACTCATTGTTCACATTGAACAACTATTCACTTAACCAAGCAAATTACTTAAAATTTAGCTCCAGATTTAGCAATTACCTTAACTTTATGAGTCATTACGCTATCCCGGAAGGATTGCGCAGGAAATCACGAACTTGACATACATGTCTGCCAGGCATCACGGCGGCTGGCACCCATTATAGTCAGAGTCATTTTAGATGGATTAGTAGAAGATTTAATTATCATGCGCCCCTACCTACCATAACTGCCAGCGGCAAGTAGGGGCATCGGGGTTTTTGTTCGCACTTGCTCAGGCGCGATGCTGGCACGCGCCTGATATGAATAGTGCAGATGCAAAATTTTAATGATTTTCTGACCCAAACACGAGCCTTGCAGATAATTTATCCTTGCACGGGCATCAAGCCTTCGAGTGTCTTTGAAGGACCTGCACCTCTTGGCGGTCCAAACCGGCGAGACAAAGCATATTAACGGTATCAGCAGAGACTCTATCGTACATATATGATGAACTGCCCAGCGTGCGGAGCGGTAATGGTGTGGCTCAACGGCTCCGTCCTGCACGACCCGCCGACAAAATTCTATGAATGCAGGCAGTGCAAGATCAAAGTGACCAAGCTTGCTGACGGCACCATAGAGACAGAACAACAAGAGCTGCCGCAGCAGCAAGAGCAAGAACAACAGGCAGCTCAATGAAGGTCAAAAAAGTAATAGAGACCTGCATCTATTCCCGCGACCTAGAGTCGCTAAAGAAATTCTATACAGGCATTTTGGGGCTAGAGATAGTCGAAGAGGAAGAGGGCAAGCTCGTGTTTCTAAGGGCGGGAGGCAGCATGCTCCTCGCGTTCAACCCAGACCGGACGTTTCCTTCAAACGACAGGCTGCCTCCGCATGGGGCGCACGACGGCAGCATCCATTTTGCGCTTGAAATAGAAGCAGACGATTACGAAAAGTGGAAGGAGCGCCTTGTGCAGAACGGCGTTCCGATAGAGCTTGAAGTCAATTGGAAGGAGTCGGCAAAGTCGCTGTATTTTCGCGATCCTTCTGGCAACCTCGTGGAACTGATAACTCCTGGCGCTTGGCCTGTGGATCATTACTAAAAGCATAATAATGTTGCACAGTTTTTTCACATAAATGCAAAAGCCGCCTTCTCTTCGTGAGCAGCTTGACGACAAGAACAGGATAATAGTTTTGCCCGGTGTGTTTGACGCACTGAGCGCGAGGATTGCCGAGCAGGTCGGGTTTGAGGCCATGTTCCAGACGGGCTACGGCTCGTCTGCCGCGCTCCTCGGTATGCCCGACTTTGGGTTCTTGAACGCCGGCGAAACGGTCGATAATGCAAGGCGCATCATACGCGCAGTCAGCGTCCCCGTGCTCGTGGATGCGGACACTGGCTATGGCAATCCGCTCAACGTGTGGAGGCTTGTCCGCGACTTGGAGGCGCTTGGTGCGGCGGGGATATTCCTCGAAGACCAGATCTGGCCCAAGAGGTGCGGCCACATGGTGGGCAAGGACGTTATCCCAAAGGACGACTATTTGCCAAAGCTAAAGGCGGCAGTAGAGGCACGAAAGAGCAAGGACTTTGTCATAGTCGCAAGGACCGACGCAAGAGCGCCCCTCGGCCTTGACGAGGCAATAGCAAGGGGCAAAGCGTACAGAAAGGCCGGCGCCGACGTGATTTTCGTCGAGGCGCCAAGGACCGTGGAAGAGCTGAAAAAGGTCGCCGACGAGATAGACGCGCCGCTAGTTGCAAACATGATAGAGGATGGCGTGACTCCGAACCTGACGGGGCAGGAGCTGCTAAAACTGGGCTACAGAATAGCAGTCTGGCCACTCTCCGGCCTGTATGGCGCTACCTATGCAATGCGCGAGGTGTTTTCAGAACTGAAAAAGACCAGCTACACCAAAAAGACGCGCAAGATGATGGTCACATTCAAGGACTTTAACGAGTTTGTTGACCTTCAAAAATACATGGGCCTTGAAAAGCGCTACGGCTAAAGGCTTGCTTAATTAGCAGGCACAAGGTGAAAAAGACCGTGCCGAAAAAGGCAAAGAAGCAGGACGACGAGCAGGTTGAACTCTTGCACGAGATACTTGCCGAGCTTCGCAGGCTCAATGCAAACCTCGAAAAGAGGCAGCAGCAGGCAAACGCCGCGCCTGAAATTGAAGACGCCATCGATGTGGAAGACGAGGATGATGACGATGAAGACTCGGAAGAACTGGAATATTTCGAGTGACTGTTATAATTTGCCGGCTTCGCGCAGGCGCTGCTGCATCCGCTTTTCGCCCTCGGAAAAGCGCTTCTTGTCCTCTGCAGTATTTAGCATGAGCGGAGGTACCTCTGTTGCCTTGCCGTCCTTGTCAAGCGCCACGAGCGTCACAAAGGCGGTGCCTGTCTGAACCCGCGTGCCGTTGTCATAGTCCTCCGACTCGACTGCAACTTCGACCTCCATTGACGACCTTCTGACATAGTTTATTCTTGCAGAAAGCACGAGCGCGTTGCCGATGAACACTGGCTTTAGAAACGTCATCCGGTCCATCGTCGCGGTGACGACGTTTGGATGCCCCACGTGCCTCTTGGCAACGATGCCGGCAATGAGGTCCACGTTCTTTAGTATCACGCCGCCAAACACGTTTCCCATCGGGTTTGCGTCCGAAGGCATCATCAGGACCGTGGTTTCAGCCTCTGACTCTTGCGGGCTTTTTGCCTTCAACAACTTGATTTGCGTCTGCCCTCGGCTATAAAGCGATTCCTGTTGCTTAAAGCGGTAGAGTATGGAAGTAAGATGCTAGTGGGTGCTGAATACGTGTATTTCATCTGTGATAGAATATCTGCCGGGATTCGTTGTACAACCTTATCAGCATGCGGCCTTTATCTGTAGTATAGTATGTTCTTGTTTCTTGGTGATAGTGTAGCATCCCATTGTGGATTAGCATATTGATGTAATCGCCTATCTGAGGAGACGAAACATAGGCTTGAGATGCAATTCTTGATTTTAATGCGCCTCCCATCGCAGCATTTAGTATAGCCGAAGCGATATCAATTCGACTTCGATATTTTGCACGAATATGGTTCTTTACTGTGTCGTCAGAGGGATGGTAAGAATGCGAGTGTTCTTTTCTTCCCACCTGCCTTGAATCATGCCCACCATTCGATCTGGCAATGCAATAATCGACAGTATTTGAATCTTGGCCTAATGTGGCAGAATCGCTATTATTCCACATCAACTAGTCACCTCCCGCAAATTTATGTCCGGGTCCACATGTACAGGTATGGCCTTGCGATCAATGCGCCCCACCGGCAGCAACAATGAGCTTCCATTGAATCAAGGCGTCCGAGCATTCGTGCACAGCTGCGGCTCGAAATCCTGTATCTATTTCGCATGTACCATCTATCAGACAGTGTAATAAAAATACAAAAGGTGGACGATTCATAAAGAATTATGTTGTACATTCTGCCCATATATTTTCTTCTAAAGCCCAACCCAATGCCCCTTATCTAGCATATGTAAGTAGGAATACTATTGATATGTCTGTAAACATCCGTAACTAAAATAATCTATTCAAAAGCTACTATACAATAATGCTAAAGGGCCCATCAACAGTTGCCGATATCCGTCGGTGGACCCAGCTACTACGGCCGAAGGTCGTTTTTTCTTTGCTTGACTTGTGCTTTAATGCAGCTGGATAATAAAAAATATGGCTTAACATTGTTCATGTATGATTAATGTAGCTTGTACGTTGGTGCATGCATTCGCACTCGACGTTCCTATTTTTATCGCGCGTTAATATTCGAGAATGAGCTTAACACAGATTGTATAGTGCCTTTTCAGAATAAAACAGTCACGATCCAGAGTTCATCAAGGGCTCAAAACCATTATTAGTAGACAAGTTGCGATGTCAAGTTTAATTCACGACAAAAGAATTTTGACATACGTCCTAGTGGCCGTTGGATTGGCAATGGTGGCAGGGGTGATGGTGTCGCCAAGCGTCGCATATGCCGACGGCGGTGACCATCATGATCACAAGGACAATCACCATCACCACAAGAAGCATCACAGGCATCACGACCGCAATGATGAGGATGATGAAGATCCATGATCCATGACAAAACTAATGACAACAACATAAGTTGTCACCCCTTCTCCTTTTTGATAGTCCAAAAAATGCTGGCATGTCCAACTAATCATTATCGAGGCGTCCTGTCTACAGAGCATATTGATTAAGATTGGCAGATGTGTGACTGATTCTAAGTAGACCAGAATCAATTTCAAGCAGTGTAGAAATGGCGTACGTCTAGGCGCAATTCATAAGGCGTTTACCAGCCGGTTCATCTTGTCAAGGCTGACCTCAAACCCAAAGCGGCTCTCTTCCTTTTTCATGTGACGGTACATGCTCATCAAGAGATTTGCGTGGCGTATGGTGGACAGCTTGCCATCCATCTTTAGCCTCACGATGCGGTAGACGTCGTCGTAATAGTCAAAGTACGAGAGCACTTTCTTTCGGTACTTCTTGGAGTCAAAGGAGCCTTTCTTGTCGTCAAGCGCGTCAAGGAAAAAGTCACAGCACAAAAGCGATGGGATGATGCCTTCTCCAAGCATCGGAAACACGCAGCCTATCGACTCGCCGACTCCCACCACGTTTCCGTCAAAGAAAGGCTCCATCTTTTTCGGAGGCGCAAGCCTGATTGGCCTGCCTATCTTTTTGACTATTTTTGCTTCTGGGTGCCGCTCAAAGAATTCCTTTATGCCGTGGTATTTTTTTTCCACATCACCGGCACCCATGTAGCCTCTAGCGTCTCCGAGTGGAAAGTACCAGAAATACCCTTTAGCGCCCTTGTAGCCGATTGTGTAAAACTCGTCCTCTCCCTTGACACCTTCAAGTAGGTATTCGTACGCAGGTATGAGAAAGTCCTCGTCAGATTTTGGCAATAGCGTGCGGTGCAGGCCCGTGCAGTCAAGGACATGGTCGTATTTCTCAAGCGGAAAATCCCCCCTCGTCACCTTGGTGCCGTACTTTATCTCCAGACCTTGCATCAGGTCGTGCTCCCACTTGCGCTTGTCGTACGTGACAAGCCCCTTAAGGTCGAGGTATTCCACCTTGTCTGCCGGGAGATCCATGCGCAGCTTCTGGCCGACATGCATGATGTAATCTTTAAAGTCAAGCCCCGCTTTATCTGAAAACTTTGTCAGCATGTGCCTTGACGCGCCCCAGGCGCAAACGGGCCAGTGATTCTCCGGTCTTGAAGACTCGAACACATGGACCTCGTGGCCGCGTTTCTGGAGCATGTTGCCAAGGTAGCTCCCGGCCACTCCCGCACCTGCGATTGCAAATCTCAACGCGCAGGTGTCAGGGCCGCAACTTTACTTATAATCCTTGTCGCCTTCTTCTTCTTGCTCGTACCGTTCTGCAACCCGGTAGCGCACGTACTTGTCGTCTGGCGAGTATTTTGGCGGGTGCGGGTCTGCGGTCTGCGCGTGGCATTTGGGACACGCGCTTGCAAGGGTGTACGCGCCGCAGGCGGTGCACTTGCGGATGAGGTGCTTCATTATGCCTTTCCCCCCTCTATCCTTGGTGCGACTTTTTCGACTCTTCGCGGATAAAGTTGAACGCGCCATGCTGCTTTTCAATCGCAGAGCGGATCTTTTCCACCGCGTTATTCATCGACTTTTCAGCCATCTTAAAGTTCTCTGCCGTGACTACAATGCGGTA
>DASUXB010000002.1:0-7028 GCA_036378195.1 Nitrososphaera sp. | reverse complement strand
CTATGTTAAGGGCACAGTGAACAATGTTAAGCCAGCCTTTAATACGGAAACTGGCTAGCAAGTCTAGCTAACCCCAAGAACAGAGCGGCCCTGCCCTGGCGGCGCCTCTTCCCTTTTCGCCGGGCGGGGCCACTATTGTGTTATATCAGATCAGAATCCTGCCTTTATCGGGTCTTCCGGCTTTATCAGCTCGCGCAAGAGCGTGGTGGCATACGAGCCCTTTGGCAGTTTGAACGAGACTGACAGGGGGTTTTTCTTCTTCCATGCAAAGTCCCTGCACCACAGGGGCGCCTGGCGAAAGCCGCCCTGCTGGCTCAGCTCCTGCATCTCTTTCACGTAAAAGTCCTTTGCGGCGACTTCTTCCTGCAATAGCAGTTCTTTTGTCACCTCTTCAAAGCGACCCTTGCCGGGCTGAAACGTATATCCGGCCATCCTCACTGCCGGGACGGACTGGACGGCCGACAAATGATCGTATTTCTTTACCCTGCCAAACGTAAAGGGACCCTCCATCTCGAAGCAGAGGTCGCCCTGTTTTGGCAGAGTCACGTCTTCTCCCTGCGCTATTGCCCTGCTCACGCACCTGTTAAAGATGTACGCCTGGTACGCCTGCACAAAGAGCCGGCGTATCTGTATGGGCACAGCGCGGAGCGCCGCTACAGGTTCTTTGCCTTCCACGAGCGCGGCCAGCAGCTGCCTCTCAATGTCCATGCCCCGGGGCATCTCCCGGAGAGCCTGCCGGTAGCCGGCAGGGTCGAGGCACTTGCGCCGGATTTCGCGGCTTGAATCAGTGTCGTACTCTGTCGTATACGACAGCAGCAGTTCCACCGCCTTTGCAAAGTCCCTCTTTACTATGGCTTTTCCGACGAGGTGTGTGACTAGGCGCTCGCTACCGAACCGCTGCAGGCCATAAAAGTTGGCTATTTTTTGCACCTGGTCCTCAAAGCCGGAAATGTCGTCGCTGTGCGGGTCAGAGATGTCTATGGAAAACTCGTTTCCGGCGAGAAGCTCCCTGCCAAGCGGCCTCTTTGTAAAGCCCACAAGGGTCAATCTCGTATGCTTGGTACGCAGCTCTTTTGGCGGGCTCTTTATATTATTCTGCCATGCCCTCTCTGCGCCTGCGTACTGGCTGGTGGCCGCCTTGGCGTCCTTTATCCCCATCACGCGCAGGCGCAAACGATGTTCGCGCTCGATTTCAAACAGCGCGTGGTTCGAGTCGATGCCCTCTTTTTCCAGCAGGTAAAGAGGATAGCGGTGCGCGCCCCCGGGCTCTTTTGAAGCGCCAAGCGACTGCTCGTCTACGAGCTCTGACACCCTGAACGAGGAGCTGTCCTGCTTTATCGATCCGCCAATGCCAGTAAAGCCGGCACAGCAGTAGCACTCTATTCCGGCCATCAGGTCTATCTTGGGGACGGGCGGCGGCGACAACAGCGTAACAACACCCTTGCTTTGTAACTTATATTGTGCGGCCGCCGACAGTGGAGGCATATATGGCATATTGGCTGTTCAAGCAAGAGCCTTCCACGTACAGCTATTCGCAGCTTGAAAAGGACGGCCGGACAGCGTGGGACGGGGCGGCAAACAACCTTGCGCTCAAGCACCTGAGGAGCGTGAAAAAAGGCGACAAGGCCATCTTTTACCACACAGGCGACGAAAGGCAGGCAGTAGGCATCATGGACGTCATATCCGACCCCTACCCTGACCCAAAGGAGAAAGACAAGTCGCTTGTAATAGTCGACGTCAGGCCGGCAGGCAGGCTGAAAAAGCCGGTGACCCTTGACCAGATCAAGGCCGACCCTGCGTTTGCGCAGTGGGAACTTGTCAGGATATCCCGCCTGTCGGTCATGCCAGTCCCGGAAAAGCTGTGGGAACGGCTGATGAAGATGTCAGGTTAAAATGCCCGAAATTCTATAAATAAGGCAAGAAGCTGAAGAGCTGGCGTGACCCCAAAGCAGCAAGTCGCAGTGATGGTCGGTCTGTTCTCCGCGCTCGGAATAGGTGTGAGCGTTGGCATTATCGCGTTTGGCGGGGGGTTCGCGGGCGGCGACACCTCGTCGCTATTCAAGCCGCCCACTTCGGCCGATATTTACGTGATAGGCGCACAGGTCACAGACGGCCTGTCGATGGGCTACACCGTGGACTCGCAGGGTGAGCAGTCGTCGCTTGCAAACGCAAACGTTTCGATAACATTCCACAAGTCAGGCGACAGCTGGCGCGCCGCATTCAACGTAGTAAACGGCACGCAGGGAGCGCAGCCGCAGCAGTTTGACATCATGTATTCAAAACTGCTCACCAAGGAAGGGAATGTTGCAGAATCTGCAAAGCCGTATCTTGGGCCCATCGAGTCGTCGATACTTGCGATAAGGGACATGGATTATGGCGGAAGGGCCAAGTACTTGGTCGTGGGCGCGCCTTGGAACACCATAGTCACCGGCGGCACGACTCCCATCACGGTCAAGATAACAAGCGAGGAGAAAGTCACCACGCCTGCAGGCACTTTTGACGCGCTGGTGCTCACGTACAAGCTCAACGACAACACGAGCAAGATATACGTCGTAAAGGACCTGCCCATGCCGGTCAAGGCAGAGACGTACGACATCAACGACCAGATATACTACAAGTACGAGCTGGTCAGCCTGGTGCGCTGACGGCGAAATACACGTTTTCCATGAGCCAGTCCGCGTATTTCCTCACGCGCTCGTCTATCCTGCACCACAGGTGCACCGAGCCGGGAAGGACTTCAAGCCTGCCCTGTGGTGTCATCACCACCTTGACCCCCTCCTTGCCCTCGTACATGTAGGCGTCAAGCGCCTTTGCGTCCGGGCCGAGGATTTCGGCGGCCTTTTGCTTTACCGTTTCCCGCGCGACTGGAAAAAACGTCCGGCGGAACTTGTCGATGACGATGCCGATGTTTTCCGTGCCGTACGAGTCGACGTCTGCCACCTTTGCAGGCACGGGAAAATGCAATTGTAAATTAACTCCGTGGCGCGAGCCGACAAACAGCGCAAGCTCGTTTACTTTGGAGTACGCCATGTGCGGGTTCTTTTTTGCCATAACCAAGAGTGTGTCGCGGTTCTGCGCCACGTTTGCCCGAAAATCATCCATGAGAGCGGAAAACGTGGTAGTAGCAGCAGTCGCCAATGCCTCTCTCAGGCCATGGCAGGTTAATCAACGTATACGCTTATTACGTCGCAAAAGCGACAAACATTCGTGGTGGCTAGGTCAGAGCAGCTGTACAACAGGGCAAAGAAGATCCTGCCCGGCGGCGTCGACAGCCCAGTACGCTATTTCGAGCCGTACCCGTTCTTTGCGGCTTCCGCAAGGGGGAGCAAGCTGGTTACTGCCGACCACAAGACGCTCACCGATTACTGCATGGGCTACGGTGCCATGCTGCTTGGGCACGGCCATCCTTCCGTCCTTGACGCAGCAAGAGCGCAACTTGACAACGGCACGCTGTACTGCGTGCCGACGGAACTAGAAATAAAACTTGCAGAGCTGATAGCAAAGGCGGTCCCCTGCGCCGACATGGTCAGGCTGGTCAACACCGGCTCGGAGGCCACGATGAACGCGATACGCCTCGCAAGGGCGTTTACAAAGAAAAAGAAGGTGATAAAGTTCGACGGCGGGTACCACGGCGCGCACGACTATGTACTCGTAAAGGCAGGGTCCGGCGCCGCAAGCCTGCCGGCGTCAGAGGGCGTGCTTGAAGAGGCGTCGGCGCAGACAGTGGTTGCGCCGTACAACGACGCGGTCGAGCTAGAGCGCACCATCGAAAAGAACCGCGACTCGGCGTGTTTGATAATGGAGCCGGTGCTTGCAAACATCGGCCTCGTGCTTCCTGACAAGAACTACCTGAGCGACGTCAGAAAGATAACGCAGCAAAACGACGTCGTCCTGATATTTGACGAGGTGGTCACGGGTTTCAGGCTTGCGCTGGGCGGAGCCGGCGAGTTTTTCGGAATAAGGCCGGACCTTGCGACGTTTGCAAAGGCGCTTGGAAACGGCTTTCCCATAGGCGCGATTACGGGAAGAAAGGAGATAATGCAACAGCTGGCGCCGGCGGGCAAGGTCTATCAAGCAAGCACTTTTGCGGGAAACCCCGTGTCGGTGTCTGCGGCAATCGCAGTCCTGTCAACGCTTCTTGAGGCCAAGGATTCGATCTATCCACAGGTCGCAAGGACGTGCGGAAGCATCGTGGAAGGAGTCGAAGAGGAGCTTGAGGACATTGGTGGCGTCGACTGCACGATAAACTCTATCGGCTCGATGTACCAGGTGTTTTTCACCGCTGAAAAAGTGAGGGACGAAGCGAGCGTGAAAAAGGCAGATTCTGTCAAGTTCAGGAGGTTGTTTGACGAACTGCTAAAGCGCAACGTGTTCATACCTCCTTCGCAGTTTGAGACGTGCTTTGTCTCGTACGCGCACGACGAGGACGATGTCGACAGGACGGTGGACGCGTACGGCGAGGCTTTCAAGAAAATAAAGGAACAAAAATGAAGAATAATAATAATAATATCATTAGGGTAGGAACGAGAGGGAGCAGGCTTGCGGTGGCGCAGACAGAGCTGGCGCTTGCCGCGCTCAGAAAGGCGCATCCGGGAGCAAAGTTCGAGGTCGTGACGATAAGCACGAAAGGAGACGTCGATAGGCGGCCCCTGTTCACGATGGACGAAAAGGGGATTTTTGAAAAAGAGGTCAACGAAGCCGTGAAAAAGGGCGAGGTCGACTTTGCGGTGCACAGCCTCAAGGACGTCCCCTCCGACCTTTCAGAAGAATTGATAGTCGCGTGCATACCGAGGAGGGCAAGCCCTAATGACGTGCTGGTGAACGAGAAAGGGCAAAAGCTGGAGGAGCTTGCCGCCGGCTCGGTGGTGGGTACGAGCAGCCTGCGCAGGGCGATCCAGCTGATGAAAGAAAGGCCAGACATTTCAGTAAAACCTATACGCGGAAACGTCGAGACGCGCGTGAAAAAGGTGATAAGCGGCGAGTTTGACGCAGTCGTGCTTGCAGAGGCCGGCCTGACTCGGTTAGGCATGAAGGACGTGATAGTGGAAAGGTTTAGAGTGCGCGACTTTGTCCCGGCGCCGGGTCAGGGCGCGATTGCCATAGTGTGCAGGCGCGACGACAAAAAGACGACAGAGATGCTCCGGAGCATCGAGGACCCGAGGTCGAGGGCAGAGGTGACTGCCGAGCGCGCGCTCATTGAAAAGGTGGAAGGAGGGTGCAGGTTCCCCCTTGGCGCGGTCGCCGAGACAAAGGAAGACAAGATAACTCTTTATGCAAGCGTGTTTTCGGCAGACGGGAGCAAGAACATCAAGGTGAAAAAGACGGGCAGCGCCAAAAGCGCAGAGAAACTGGGCAAGAGCGTCGCAAACCTTCTCATCAAGCAAGGCGCGCAAGAGATGGCAGAGGGCTGGCGCAAGGCAGTAGAGGAGTGGAACAAAAAGGCATGAGTACAGCAACAGGCAAAGTGTACATCTGCGGCGCGGGACCCGGCGACCCGAAACTTATGACGGTGCGTGCGATGGAGCTTTTGAAGAGCTGCGACGTGGTGCTGTATGACCGGCTCGTGGGGCAGGAGATCGTAGACCAGATACCAGAGAGCGCGGAAAAGGTGTACGTGGGCAGGGCAGTGGGCGATCCGACGACGCACCAAAAGCGCACGAACGAGCTGATGGTCAGGCACGCGAAAAAGAAAAAGAGCGTGCTCCGGCTAAAAGGAGGCGACCCGTTCATCTTTGGCAGGGGCGCCGAAGAGGCTGAATACCTGCTGGAGCGGGGCGTCCAGTTTGAGATAATCCCGGGCATCACGTCTGCGATAGCAGGCCCGGCATACGCCGGCATCCCGCTGACCCACAGGCGCTACTCATCTGCCGTCGCCATTGCCACTGGGCACGAAGGGGTGGACAACAAGGGCGAGGTGTCGGTCGACTGGAGAAGGCTGCCGGGTGCAGTTGACACCGTCGTCGTGCTGATGGGAATCGGCCAGCTGGAACAGATTTCAAAAGACCTGATAAAAGGCGGCATGAAGAAAAACACAAAAATCGCGATAATCGAAAACGGCACCACCGCAAAGCAGCGTGTAGTCATGGGGACGCTCGCAACGGCCGCCAGAGTCGCGGCCAAGAGCGGGATAAAGCCGCCTGCGATTGTAGTGATAGGCAAGGTCGCTTCGCTTCACAAGAAAATCGCGTGGTTTGGAGGAAGAGGAGAAGAAGGAGGCAGTGGCAAGGGTGCCAAGCCTTGAAGGCAGGACCCTTGCGATAACGAGGGGCAGAAAGGAAGCAGCCGAGTTTTCAAGGCTCGTGAAAAAAGAGGGCGGAAGAGCACTCCCCGTCAAGGCCATTGAAATTGTGCCGGAGGGCCGCAAGGCTGCGCAACGGTTCCTGAAACTCCTCAATGAAAAAAAACACGACTATTGCGCGTTCATGAGCGCGCAGGCAGTCGCCATGCTTTTTGATCTCGGCGGAAAAGAAAAAATCGCTTCCGCGCTAGGGTCTACAGAGGTCATCGCAGTCGGCCCAAAGACGAAACAGGAGCTTGAAAGGCGCGGCGTCAGAGTCGGCATGATGCCCCGAGCTTTTTCCTCTGTGGGGCTCGTGGAGATGCTGTCGTCGTCAAAAAAAAGCCAGAAAGGCAAAAAGATCATAATCCCGCGCAGCGCGGAGGCAGGCGACTATGCCACAATGGCCCTTTCAGATATTGGCATGACAGTAGACGAGGTGTTCACGTACAGCGTGCGCCCCGCCAGGGTCACGCAGACGTGGAAAAAATTCCACAGGATGCTTTTAGACAAGAAAATCGACGTGCTGGTGTTTACCAGTGCTTCAAACGTCCGGTCGTTTTTTGAGATTATTGACAAGCTTGGCGGCAAGACGCGGATCGACCGGCTCGTACGGGTGGTGTCCATAGGCCCTTTTACAAGCGCCGAACTAGAGAAAAGGGGGATAAAGTACCGCGAAGCAGAGGACCACACAGTAGAAGGAGTTGTACAAGCCGCGATGGAGCTTTTTACGGACCGCCAAGGGTAAAGA
>DASUXB010000001.1:0-3765 GCA_036378195.1 Nitrososphaera sp. | reverse complement strand
TCAAGTCGTATCTTTGAGCCACCCTGCGAATTTTTCAAGCGCCTTTCTCCGGTGCGAATAGTCGTTCTTGTTTGATAGCTCTGCAAAGGTCACGTCTGCCCCTTCCGGCACGAATATCGGATCATATCCCCAGCCTCCCTGTGCAATTTTTTCAGATATTTTGCCTGCGACTTTGCCCTCAAACAACTGCAGGCTGTTGCCATCAAAAAAGGCGACGAGCGAGCGAAACGATGCAGAGCGATCTTCTCTACCTTCGAGCAGCTTCAATACCCCGGCGTTTCCAATTGTCTTGAAAACGTACGAGGAGTATTGACCGGGAAAGCCCACAAGCGCGTCGACAAACAGCCCGTCGTCCTCCACTATCACGGGCTTTTGGGTTTTTGAATATGCGCTTCTTGCCTTTTCTTTTGCAATTTCTTCAAGCGAGTCCGACTGGATTTCTACCAGTTCCAGCCGGGCAAAACTTGCGCGTATCCCCCTTGCGGCAAGTATCGACTCGACCTCGCGGAACTTGTTCTGGTTAGTGCTTGCAAACGTTACTTGCAACTGCTTTGATGCTGTTTCAGAGTGATAAAAACGAGATCATGCCACGCGGGCGTACCTGCCCCGCTGCTCTATCTCTTTGACGTTTTCAAGGATTCTTGCGGTCTTTTTCTTGCCGGCCACATCTTCATAACCCTTGACAAAGCTTGAAAACGCGCCCCTGACTGAAATGTGGGCGCTCGTAAACACCTCTTTTATGAGCCGGACGTCGACTGCCATGTCCTCCGTCCGCTCTGAATGATAGGAAAGGCCAAAGTCGAGGAGCACCAACTGCTTTTTGCCGGTGGCGATAAAGTTCGAGGTGGTCAGGTCGCCGTGCACAATCCCGGCTGCGTGCAAGAGCGCGGCGCATCGGCCCATCTCCCTGCACAGGTTTGCATCGAACGCGTCCTTTGCTGGCTTGCCTTCCACCCGCTCCATGATTATCTCTGCTTTTTCCGGGTCGACGAAATAGATGAACGGGGTGCGCACGCCGGCCGACTTTGCAGCCGACACAAAACTCGCCTCGTGCACCGTCCGCTGCCTCCTAATCGACGAGTCAAGGGCGCTGTGGCGGTACGGCTTTGGCTCACGCACCTTTGCCACCGCCGGCCTGCCGCGCCAGTCGGCAAGGTAGATGTCCGCCTCGGCGCCCTTTTTCAAAAGCTGCAATAGTAATATACCGTCTAAAGTGGAGATAAAAACGTGAGTTTCAAGCCCCAGCAAGACGAAAAGGTCCTGCTCAGGGAGGATTGCGCGGAGGACAGGCTGAAAAGCGGGGTCCTCATCCTGACGAACAAGCGCATACTCTTCCAAAAGACAGAGGGGCGCATGGCCACGTTTTCAAAGAAGGAGGGCGATATTATCCTCGACATACCGCTCCAGGCGGTTTCCGCGTTCAGGGCGGAGGGGTTCCTCGTAAAGAAATTCGTCATTGTCGCGGTGGACCAGACCTACAAGTTTGGCGTGTTTTCAAACAGCAAGTGGGAAAAGGAAATGCGCCAGGCAAAGGGCCTCTAGCTGTGTCGCCACGGCGCGTCGACCGTGTCAAGCCGCCACGACTGCGTGACGGACGCGTCCTTTACCGCGACCCTGTTCTTTGTGGCTGCATAGTCCAAAAGCGCAGTCCACGCGATCTGCGCGCCGTTGTCGCCGGCAAACTTTATCGGGCACGCAAAGAACCTGCTTTCCTGCCTTGCGCACGCCGACTCTAGCATCGAGGCAAGGCGCCTGTTTGCCGAGACGCCGCCCACTATCATCATCTCCTTCTTGCCCGTAAAAGAAAGCGCCCGCTCGACTGCTTCTGCAAGCATCGCAAACGATGTTTCCTGGAGCGAGTAGCAGACGCCCTGCATGCTTGTTTTTTCATCTTTTGCCAGACGTACTGCGGCAGTAAGCAGGCCGGAAAACGACACGTCGTTTCCCTTTACCACATACGGCAGCTGCGCATAGCTTTTTTCAGACTCGCCTGCCAGCTGCTCTATGCGCCCGCCGCACGGCGACGCAAAGCCCATCGCCCTGCCAAACTGGTCCAAGAGCTGGCCGACCGTGATGTCAAGCGTCTCTCCAAAGACGCGCCAGCGGCCGTGCGAAAACGCAAGTATCATAGTGTGGCCGCCGGACACAAGGAGCACGAGCGGGTCCTGCGCGCCAGTCAGCATGGCGCCAAGCTCGATGTGGCCGAGTGCGTGGTTCACTGGCACGAGCGGCTTTTTGTAAAACCCTGCAAGCGTCCTTGCCACCACCGCGCCGACGCGCAGGCATGGGCCCAGACCGGGCCCGGCGGAATAGCCGATGATGTCTAGGTCTTGTGCGGTCGCGCCGGCGTCCTCTAGCGCCTGTTTCAGCACCTCTGATGACACCTCGATGTGGTGTCTCGAAGCCTCCCTAGGATGGATGCCTTTTCCCTCCGGCGCCCTGTACACGTCCCGGGCGTCTGACAACACCTTGCCGTTTTCATCCACTACAGCGCACCCAAACGTGTGCGCAGTGCTTTCAATCCCGAGGCACAGCATCATATTATCCCCTACTCGACGCGGATACTATCTTTATCACGTCGCCGCTCTTTAGCTGGTGGTCGGCGCCGATGCGCTGCTTTGTCCTTGCGTCTACGGCATAGAGAAAGCCCTTTGCCAGGTCCGCGTGCACGGTGCCAGCAAGGTCCTTTGCGGTCGAGCCTGTTGGCAGCAGCCTGACGTCAGGAAGCACGTTTCCTTTTTTGTCGGCAAGCTTGAACTCGTCTTCCACAGGATAGACTGCAACGAGGTGCAGGAGGTCAAAGCAGGCGATGTTTATCGCCTCCTGCACGCCCGTAGAGCCGTACTTTTCTATCAACGCCTTGACTATGTCAAGCGCCTTTTTCTGCTGCTCGTTGAGCGCCACTCCGGGCTTGACGTCAAACGTGTTGTCACCCGGCAGGTAGTGGAGCATCCCCTTCTTGGACGCCTTTTTGAGCATCGCCTCGGCCTCTGACGCGCATGGAACAACCGAGAGGCCGGACTTTTTCATCCTGTCGATGTTGGCCTCTGCTGTCGGCAGGTCGGCCTTGTTTGCCGCCACCAGAAAGGGCTTGGCTTTTGCCCGGAGCACCTTGCAAAAGTGCAGTATGTCGTCCTCGCTCCAGAATGTCGGCTTTTTCGGCGCAAGGCCCGACTCGTGCACAGCCGCAGATACCTGATGCTCGGGAATAGCAAGGCCGGAGAGCCTCTTGGCAAGCATCTGCTCCAGTTTCTGCCCTTGGTTCTCTGCCTCCCTTGCAGTCTTGCTCCAGTCCCGGGAGATGATTCCGGCCATCCACAGGTCAAACTCTTCCTCCACGAAATTGACGTCGAACATCGGGTCGCCCGTGCCTGCAGGTACAGTTTTGCCGGCGCTGTCAGTCGAGCCTGACGCATCCACGACGTGTATGAGAGCGTCGGCCTGCCTTGCGTCGTCGAGGAACTTGTTGCCGAGGCCCTTGCCGGCGTGAGCGCCCGGCACGAGGCCGGCGACGTCTATCAGCTTTATCGGTATGAACCGGTTGCCGTCGATGCACATCGAGTGGACGGGGTTGTCCTGCACGCCAAACTCGCGGCAGACGCACTTTACTCTCGCGTAGGCGACGCCCACGTTTGGCTCTATCGTCGTAAACGGATAGTTTGCCGCAGGGACGGCAAGCTCTGTCGCCGCGTTAAAGAACGTCGACTTGCCCACGTTGGCCTTGCCGATGAGACCTATTATCATAAAGACAGCAGCAAAATGCCC